>CASBQX010000365.1 GCA_949127925.1 Synechococcales cyanobacterium PMM_0002 | reverse complement strand
TTAAGACTGTTTAACAATTAACGACAGAGCAGGGAACTAGCAGCCTTGCGGCATTCCAGGGTGTCATGACTCAAAAAACGTAGACTTTCCTTAGTCTTAGGCTGGTCAGGATAGGCTTGTGGGATTTCTCCTACAAGCCCCTAGCTTCAGCTATGGGGTTCCTGACTCGCTCAGCGCTGGCTATAAAAAACCACCATACCCCAAAGGGGTATGGCGGCTACTGTGTCGGGATCTCTAACCTCTACACATCTGACGGTGGAAAGACTGAACGAGAGTGGGCTTAGGACGCTAAGCGCTGCTGTTGCCACACCGTGCTAGGAACCTTGGCGATGTGGTTTTGAGCATTAGCGTCACCGTTGAGTTTCTCAATTTGAGACATTACTTGCTTCAGATGACTCAGAAGCTCGTCAATCTGTTTGGGAGTTTCGACTTTGTGGTCGGTGCTAGAAGCGATCGCAGGTTGGGTCGATTGAGATAGACCCATACGAGCCTGAGCATGAGCCATAGCCATTTCGGCCTGGGCTTCAGCTTGATGGCTCAAGGTCACTTCAGATGCTTTAGCAATCCCTACACGAGGCTCAGGAGTACTCACAATTGTAGCAGGAGGCTCAGCTACAGCTTCAGACGTTGACAGGGTGGCCGTCACAGCCACTTCTTTAGGCTCTAAGAAGGATTCTAATCCGGCAGCCGCTAGCTTAGAGTCAGAAAATCTTAAGCGCTCGATTTGATTTTCTTTGTTTTGCAGCTCTTGGCGCAGAACTGACATTTCATCTTCAGCGTCACCTAGCTTCCGAGACGACTGACTCCAGCTCATCATTGCCATACTGGCTACACCCGCACCCAAGCTAATGACAGTTGCTAACCCTACGTATGGTCCTGCCAGTTCCTTAATTTGCCCAGCAAACATGGGTTGCTCGTCTAATTGAACGGTCAGAGGCTGAGAACCCATTGCAGCTAGAGGAAACGTGGCAGCAGAGAAAACAGTGGCTGCGAGCAAAGAAGAAGCGAGGAGGTGACGAGGAAAGCTCATAGTTCAGAAACCCAACAACAACATTAAATCACTGACCGAGGGAGGTACATGCAGGACGCGCTGTGATTTTTCTAACTAGTCAAGCTTCTTGCTTAAGTAAGCTCTTGGTAGTTAGGTTCACTCATTTGTCTGCTGTGAATACACGTTAACCTGCCTTAATGGAGCATGTGGTGTCGGTTCTGTAAAGACCAACAGTCTGAGCTTAAAGCTCAAGTGAACTTTGCAATTACCAACTCGGAACACGCCTTTTAATACCTAGAGGTCAGCAACTTTTCTGTGCATGAACTATTTTACAAATATAAGCTGTGAGGCAATACCCTATTTTGAAGAAGTTAGTGTGTAGCCCAGCTGGCCTAGCTTTTCCAACCGTAGATATACTGAGAATACAGATAATTTGTCATTCAAGTTCCAAAATTCGACTGAAGTTATGCGCCAAACAGATTTAAATTTATTCGCCATAAAATAAGGAAATAAAAGTAGAGCCGAGACTAAATAAACAATGAAAAATATTTCGTTCTTAAATAGGTTTTTAGAAGAATCCGGATCAAATTTGTTTATTTTATGCCAACTTCAAAGGAGCTTTAAAGCAGCTTTAACAATCCGGGATATGGTTGGAACTGTCTGTATAAGAAAGCAGTCAAACAGAATTCAGATAAATGAACTTGGATTCATTGGCCTGCATTCTTCATGATGTATTTGTGTCGAGGAGACCCAAAATGAGCGTCAGATTATTTGCAACGCTGCAAAGCCGGCTTGGAAGACAGCCAAGCCCTACAGCACCCGAGCGTTGGGGGTTCTGGTCTTTCTGGCAAGGGCAGCTGGGTCTAGGAAGACGGCAGAGACGAGTAATAGCCTACTTTTTGGCAGCGCTTATCTCTGTAACATTCGTATTTCGGATCTTGCCGCCAATGGTGAGTGTGGCAAACGCAGCAACCGTTATCCAACTGCCCTTGTCTACCCGAGGTGCGGAGATTATTGACAGTCAGGGACAAACGGTATTGCTCAGGGGAGTTAATTGGTTCGGCATAGAAACAGATCTGCATGTGCCCCATGGGTTATGGGAGCGCGACTACAAACAGATGCTGTCTCAAATTAAAGGTTTGGGATATAACGTAATTCGCTTACCCTACTCAGTACAGTCATTACGCTCCACCAACATTAGTGGAGTGAACTTTTCTCTAGGCGGGAATGCGGAGTTTCAGGGTAAAACGCCTCTAGAAATCATGGATCTAGTGATTAGAGAGGCTGAGCGTCAGGGGCTAATGATTCTGCTCGATAGCCACCGCTTAAACGATCAACGCATCCCAGAGCTGTGGTACGGCGACGGCTTTACCGAAGCAGACTGGATTCAAACCTGGACAATGTTGGCCAATCGCTACAAAACCCAGAGGAACGTGATCGGGGCTGACTTGAAAAATGAACCCCATGGTGCAGCTAGTTGGGGAACGGGCAATAATGCCACAGACTGGCGATTAGCGGCTGAGCGTGCCGGTAACGCCGTTTTAGCCGCTAATCCAAACTGGCTGATTGTGGTAGAAGGGGTTGAGCGCAATGTCCCTGGGCAGCGCCTCCCGGTTCACTGGTGGGGTGGCAATTTAGAAGGGGTACGCAACTATCCAGTTCGGATTTCTAATTCGAGAAAGCTAGTGTATTCTCCCCATGAATATGGAGCAGGTGTTTTTGACCAATCTTGGTTCTCGGAACCCACGTTCCCACAGAACTTAGACGCTCGTTGGGAAATAGGGTTCAACTATATTGTGACGCAGGGAATTGCGCCAATCTTTATTGGAGAGTTTGGCGGGCGGTTAGTAGACGATCGTTCTAAAGAGGGGATCTGGCAGCGCCGCTTTGTGAGCTTTATCAATCAGAAGAAGCTGAGTTTTTCCTACTGGAGCTGGAATCCAAACAGTGGAGACACAGGTGGCATTTTGAACGATGACTGGCGAACCATTCAGACCGCTAAGCAACAGTTGTTAAACCAGCTGCTGCCCGTGCCGGGGATTGGTTCATCGTCTAGACCCAGCCCATCGCCTAGTCCGTCGCCTAGTCCTACTCCCAGTCCATCGCCTAGTCCATCGCCCAGACCATCGCCCAGACCATCCCCCAGCCCATCGCCTCGGCCATCGCCCAGTCCGTCGCCCAGTCCGTCGCCCAGTCCATCGCCTAGTCCATCGCCTAGTCCATCGCCTAGTCCTGCTCCACCCCCACCCCCACCCCCTGCTACTTCTGGGCTAAGAGCAGTTCTGTCAATGCAGTCTGACTGGCAGGCAGGATTTTGCTCGGGAATTCGGGTTACAAACGCAGGCGCAACAGCCGTCCGCAATTGGCGAGTCCTGTTTGATATGAATCAAGCAGTAGTTAATCAAAGCTGGAATGGTACTTTTACTCGCCAGGGTTTGCGACATATAGCCATGCCACCCAGCTGGTCACAGACCCTACAACCGAGTCAGTCTGTTGATATGGGATTCTGTGCTACGAAACAAGGTGCTGATTATCTACCTCGAAATGTAATTACCACCGCTTCCTAACGGCAGAGATTTCCATTGGGAGGAGTCCTTCTATCTCACACAGGGAGACTGTAAGGATCACTAATTAATCCTCAAGGCAGGACGTGGGAACAAACCTCTCACGTCCTGTTTTTATCGAGTTTTCGAGGGAGTTTTCCATTTTTTCTACCTCGAAAAGTCATGTAACGATTAGCATGAGTGGAATTAAACGCTGGATATAGATTCGTGGAGAAAGCTGCCGCCCCTCAAAATCGGACATTAAAACTCACAGAAGAGGAGCGATCGCATTACCTCAGCCATCTACTCAACCTCACAGGGGAAGCTAAATCGGCAGAAATTCTCAATCGCACGATTTGTCAAGACATATTTGAGATCCTAGATTGGCTGCCCCATGGGTTTGTAGATTTACTATTTGTAGACCCGCCCTACAATCTCAGTAAGCAGTTTAATCAGCAGAGTGTAAAACGGCGATCGCTGCATGAGTATACCGACTGGCTCGACAGTTGGCTGTCGCGGCTAGTTCCAGTGTTAAAGCCCACAGCGAGCATTTACCTATGTGGCGATTGGCAGTCATCTCCGGCGCTGTATGAAGTCGCGTCGCGCTATTTCCATGTCCGCAACCGGATTACTTGGGAGCGAGAGAAAGGTCGCGGTGCTCAGGCGAATTGGAAAAATTGCTCAGAAGATATCTGGTTTTGCACTCTTTCGCAGTCTTACTATTTTGATGCCGCTGCTGTACAGCTCAAGCGCCGAGTTTTGGCACCCTACACTCAAAATGGCGAACCCAAAGACTGGAGCCGTAGCGCTGAGGGCAACTTTCGGTTGACGGCACCTTCTAATCTCTGGACAGACCTGACCATTCCCTTCTGGTCGATGCCCGAAAATACCGATCACCCGACTCAAAAACCAGAAAAGCTTTTAGCCAAAATAATTTTGGCTAGTGCACCTCCCGGGGGAGTCGTGTTAGATCCATTTCTTGGCTCTGGGACAACGTCTGTGGTTGCCAAAAAACTGAATCGCCAATTTGTGGGAATTGAGTTAGACACCTACTATGCCTGTTTGGCCGAGAAACGGCTAGATTTGGCGACAGGCGATCGCCAAATCCAAGGCTATTGCGATCGCGTCTTCTGGGAGCGAAATACGTTGCAAAACCAGCGCCGCAAGCAAAACACTTCGCCCAAAAAGTAGAGGTATGGCCAGAAAATCTGGCTACACCTCTAAAAACTAATAAAAGTTTAAATTTCTTTATCAATTTCCAAGCCGAGGCTAAACCACTTAGCTCAAGCCACTTAGCTCAAAATATTGAAGCGTCCTTACTTAGACTTGCCACTTTCACGGCTAGCCGTTTGAATGTAAAGGATTAACAGAAAAACGGTCGGAACCAGCACAAACAAAAGGCTGGCAACAAACCCAAGATCATTAACTTGCATGAGACTTAGCCTCTCAAATTACATCTAAAAGTTACACCAAGACTGGCAAACCTCATACTCCAACAATACCACTAGAGGGAAAACGAACTTTGCGTCTTCAAGATTCGTGTCATCCCTTCAACAAGAGCTAGCTGGGTACTGCCATCCTCCTGACGCTCAGAACCCTTGGCGACATCAGGCGATGGCTTAACTAGCGATCGATGGGTCTGGGTCGATCCGATCGGCCTAGGGTTCCTTCTTGAGCGTCTCGCCCGGTTTTGGCTTGGTCACCACCGAAACTGAGCCATTTACAATCGTTTGGCAGGCAAGGCGGTAAGTGGCAGGCTTCTTCTTCAGCTTGCGATCTTCAACGTCAGTCCGGGGTGAAAGATTCTCCATCCCGTCTACGATCTCCACAACACAAGTGCCGCATTGACCGTACCCCCCGCAATTCATCATCTTTCCCTTAAAGGTATACAGGTCGATACCGTTCTCAAGCGCCTTAAATCTTAAATTTCCTCCATCAGCAGCAACAATTTCTCGATTTTCTTTAACAAACTTAATGTTAGCCATATCCCTTGCTGTTCCTAAGCTTTAAGCCCCACGCCAATAACCGTGCTTGCGTTCAACCCCAAGCGATGGTTACATTTATTTATACACTTTCATTTTTACAACTGTATTGTCAACCTGTCTAAAAGAACTCTATTTGAGCCGTCAAATAAAGGTATTTCTAGATAGAGAGGCATCTCTAGAGAGGCTTGATCTGGTAGTCTTACTAGTATCTAGCAGCTTAATAAAAAGCTCAAGACGGCATTGAAACGTATAGGAGGCGCGTAGTCAATGGGACTACCCTGGTATCGCGTACACACAGTTGTTCTAAATGACCCAGGCCGACTGATTGCTGTACACCTCATGCACACTGCTTTGGTTGCGGGTTGGGCTGGCTCCATGGCTCTCTATGAGCTAGCGGTCTATGACCCTACCGATCCAGTCCTGAACCCCATGTGGCGTCAGGGCATGTTTGTCATGCCCTTCATGTCCCGATTGGGTGTTACCCAGTCTTGGGCAGGGTGGAGCGTCACGGGTGAAGCAGCAATCAACCCCGGTTTTTGGTCTTTTGAGGGCGTCGCCGCTGCTCATATTGTGCTCTCAGGTCTGCTGTTTTTGGCGGCCTGCTGGCACTGGGTCTACTGGGATCTAGAACTATTCAGGGATCCTCGCACAGGCGAACCCGCCCTAGATCTTCCCAAGATGTTCGGCATTCATCTATTTTTGTCTGGTCTACTCTGCTTTGGATTTGGCGCATTTCACCTGACTGGGCTGTTTGGCCCTGGCATGTGGGTGTCTGACCCATACGGATTAACTGGAAGTCTTCAGCCAGTGGCTCCATCTTGGGGGCCAGAGGGATTTGATCCGTTCAATCCAGGTGGGATCGTAGCTCACCATATTGCAGCTGGCGTGGTGGGCATTATTGCGGGTCTATTTCATCTCACCGTTAGACCTCCTGAGCGGCTTTACAAAGCGCTGCGAATGGGGAACATCGAAACCGTGCTCTCTAGCAGTATTGCTGCCGTCTTCTTTGCAGCATTTATTGTGGCAGGAACCATGTGGTATGGCAGCGCCGCAACCCCAATTGAACTGTTTGGCCCCACCCGCTATCAATGGGATAGCGGCTATTTCCAAACAGAACTCAGTCGGCGCGTTGATGTCGCTCTTGCCAATGGCAAGAGTCCTGTAGAGGCGTGGGCTGCCATGCCTGAGAAGCTTGCCTTCTATGACTATGTCGGCAACAACCCCGCCAAAGGCGGCTTGTTCCGTACGGGTGCCATGGACAAAGGCGATGGCATTGCTCAAGGCTGGTTAGGACATCCCGTGTTCGAAGACGCTGAAGGTCGCAACCTAACGGTTCGTCGAATTCCTAACTTCTTTGAGAACTTCCCGGTCATTTTGACGGATAGCGATGGCGTTATTCGGGCAGACATTCCGTTCCGTCGAGCTGAGTCGAAATACAGTTTTGAGCAAGCTGGCGTAACTGCTACCTTCTACGGTGGTGCTTTGGGGGGTCAAACCTTTAAAGATCCAGCGTTGGTGAAACAGTACGCTCGGAAGGCGCAGCTAGGGGAGCCATTTGAATTCGACAAAGAGACCTTAAATTCTGATGGCGTGTTCCGGACTAGCCCTCGCGGTTGGTTTACATACGGTCATGCTGTGTTTGCACTTTTATTCTTCTTTGGCCACATTTGGCATGGTTCCCGCACCATCTTCCGAGATGTGTTTGCTGGGATTGACCCTGAATTGTCTGAGGAGCAAGTGGAGTGGGGTTTCTTTGCGAAGTTAGGTGATAAGTCTACTCGTCGTAAAGAGCCTGTTTAGCATTCGCTGCTAGTTTTGAGAGCTGTTCCACTAACGTCAATTTTGGGTTGGTGGAACAGCTCCTAGGCTCTGGCCTAACCGGATAGATATAAAGTTGTTGTTTGTAGCCTAAGGGTAAAAGCAATCAACTTTTCAGAAAACTTCTCAGTTTGTTTGTACAGTGTAAGTATGCTGGCAATTAAGGAGCTTAGGTTATGGAAAGCTTGATTTACGTTTTTCTCCTGATTTGCACTCTGGGGCTTCTTTTCTTTGCGATCGCCTTTCGTGAAGCTCCTCGGATTACCAAAGACTAAATCTTTGGGCTTAGCTATCCTAGGTTTCCAACCTTGAAGTTACATCCTTGGCGTTAGATTGAATATCAGATTTCTTCTGAGCTACTAATGAAGTTTGTCTAGCTAATCTATTTAGTTAGATAAATCCAGTCAGTAGCTCAGTTTCTTATTTTCAAAATTGCAGTATGATTGCAGTGCTAAAGGTAGCGTCTTAATGACCCAAGTCTATCCATAGTAGATATTGATCTAGATCGCCCAGAAGGCTTTCCTCATGAGATGTCCGTTCTGTCAATTTCCTGATAATAGGGTTCTAGAGTCGCGCTCCGCCGAATCTGGTCAAAGTGTCAGACGACGGCGAGAGTGCCTCCAGTGTGAACGCCGTTTTACTACCTACGAACGAATTGAATTTGTTCCAATTGTAGTAATCAAACGAAATGGCGATCGCGAGTCATTTGATCGCTCTAAAGTGCTGCGAGGGATTATGCGTGCCTGTGAAAAAACAGGTGTTTCACCCGTAGAGTTAGAAAACTTGGTCGATGAAATCGAAGCAGAACTGCAACAGCGTACTGTCCGAGAGGTTCCCAGCTACGAAATTGGAGAGCTGATTTTGCAGCGTCTTCAAACCGTTAACGAGGTAGCATACATTCGTTTTGCATCTGTTTATCGACAGTTTCGAGGCATTCGCGATTTTGTAGACACTCTCAACCACCTGCAAAGCACCGCTACAGCCTCCGCAGACTCCGCCATCAATGAATTTATTGCTCAAGAGGGAGAAAGAGAGACGTCTACCCCCTCAATCCTGCATTAGGAGTTAAGATCACAATAAATCTGCTGGCGCAGCCTTAGAATACTGGCGCAGCCTTAGAAAACAGCTTGACGATGAGAATTAAGAAAAATTCTTGAAAATCTATCTTTCAAGTCTGCCTCTGAGGTATATTGGATCTCCTAGGGTCAATATGACTATATGACTCGGATGTGAATCTCTTACGACAGAGGCTTTGACTAGAGACCTTGACTCAGCCCCTCTAGGGTGCACAGTCGCCAGATATGGTGTGCATTTGAAGGAGAACTCAATTAATACGACGGAGACGAACACTAGGAAACGATAAGCATGGTCAATCAGGAAAAAGCAGATATTGGTTTTACTCACGAAGATTTTGCCGCCCTTCTCGACCAGTACGACTATCACTTTAATCCCGGCGATGTGGTGGCAGGGACCGTGTTTAGTTTGGAACCGAGAGGCGCTCTGATTGACATTGGCGCTAAAACGGCGGCTTACATTCCTATCCAGGAAATGTCAATCAACCGGATTGACAACCCCGAAGAGGTTCTTCAATCCAACGAAACTCGAGAATTCTACATTCTGACGGATGAAAATGAGGAGGGTCAGCTCACCCTTTCTATTCGTCGAATTGAGTACATGCGCGCCTGGGAACGGGTAAGGCAGCTACAAACCGAAGACGCAACCGTTCGCTCTGCCGTGTTTGCAACCAACCGTGGTGGAGCCTTGGTGCGAATAGAAGGATTGCGTGGATTTATCCCTGGTTCTCATATCAGCACCCGCAAGCCCAAAGAAGAGTTGGTGGGTGAAGATCTACCCCTCAAGTTCTTAGAGGTAGACGAAGATCGCAACCGTCTTGTGTTGAGTCATCGTCGGGCGCTAGTTGAGCGCAAGATGAATCGATTGGAAGTAGGCGAAGTCGTGATCGGGACAGTTCGTGGCCTCAAGCCCTACGGTGCCTTCATCGATATTGGCGGCGTCAGCGGATTACTGCACATTTCTGAGATTTCTCACGATCACATCGACACCCCTCATAGCGTCTTCAATGTGAATGATGAAGTGAAGGTGATGATTATTGACTTGGATGCAGAGCGGGGACGAATTTCTCTCTCAACCAAGCAATTGGAGCCAGAACCTGGCGACATGGTTAAGAATCCTGAGATCGTTTACGAAAAAGCAGAGGAGATGGCTGCCCGCTATCGTGAGAAGATGCTCCAACCTCCAGCAGCGGCTGGAGACCCGATTGAGGCAGCGGCTGAAGCTCCAATTGAGGCAGCGGCTGAAGCTCCAATTGAGGCAGCGGCTGAAGCATCAATCGAAGTTAATGCTGAGGAGCCTCTGGAAGCAGAAGAGCCGATTCTTGCCGCAGACTAGTTCTGATCTGATTAGAATATGCATATTCTGACTCGGTCGGACTAAATAGCTAAAAAAGAGGGTATTGACCCTCTTTTTTAGTGAGTTATTTTTTGGTCAATTTTATTAGCAATCAACCCCACTCAATAACAGTTTTAATCATTGCTTTCTTGGGAGAACTCTTTTGGTTAACATCCGATGCCAAGATATGACGTTTTCCGGCATAGAGGCCATTATTTTTGATAAAGATGGCACTCTGGCAGATTCTGAATCGTTTTTGAGGAACTTAGGCCAGCGGCGATCGCGTCTGATTGATGCCAAAATTCCAGGGGTACAAGAGCCGCTGCTAATGGCGTT
>CASBQX010000364.1 GCA_949127925.1 Synechococcales cyanobacterium PMM_0002 | reverse complement strand
TATTGCAAAGCTGCTGGCAGAACAAAGACTGAAATTCTTAGAGAGTTGATCAGAGGCTTAAAGACTAAGAAAAAGCCGTCGTGAACGACGGGGCTTTAGACCCAAAATTTTCGGTAACTTGCAGGTCAAATCGCAACTTTAGTAAAGCTGCCTAACGCTGTTAACGCAGCTATGACTATTTCCAATAAAACTGCTGCTACTCAAGCTGCAATTGACGCAGTGATGTCTAAGTAAGCAATTGATTCTCTTACCTTGTTCTGGAACTCATGACTGTAGCACTTCCTTGTTTATCTTCATTGCAGGCCATTGGCACCGTCAAAGGGCCAGGTGAAAATGCGAATCAATATGCATTTATTACCGCTAACAATCGCCACGTTAAGGTCGGCGAATTTGTTTACTATGATGCGCCTACGGACGATGTGGCATCGGGGATGCTTCAGATTTTAGGCAAAATTTCGGCACGGTGCTTGATTGATCATTTACCCGATCGGATGTTTGCCGACACAGAGATTAGCCCAGAGGCGATCGCTGCCATTGTCGGATTTTCGCACCCCAATCCCGAAATCTACGAAGTGACTGTAGATGTAATCGGTTACTTCGACCCTAGACTGGGCTTCCTTAACCCCCGCAAGACGCCTGATCCGGGCTATAGGGTTTATTTAGCCAGCGATGAATGCTTGCGCCAGGTGCTCAACAAAAAACAGCCCGGAGAGATCGGCGCGGCGTATCTGGGTTATCTGCTGCTGCGGGAGCAAAACGCAGTGCCGATCGCGGTGGATGTGAAGGAATTGGTGAGCACCCATATTGCCATTCTGGCGGGTACGGGGTCGGGTAAATCCTATACCGCTGGCGTGCTGGTCGAAGAATTGCTGGCACCCCACAACCGAGCCGCCGTCTTAATTTTTGACCCGCACGGCGAGTATGGCACCTTGGCCGACATGCGAGGCCATCCGAAATTTATGGCTGAAGATGGCTATGCCCCTCAAGTCAAAGTCCTGACCCCAGACGATGTCCGGATTCGAGTGTCTTCGCTCGACTACTACGACATTTTGGCGCTGCTGCCAGAGATGAGCGATCGCCAGCAGTCTATTTTGAATAAAGCTTTTATCCTGCTACAGAAGCATCGTCGCGGAGATCATCGCTGGGGCGTGCAGGATCTAATTGCAGCAGTGTATGAAGCAGACCGCAGCCAGGATGATGATGGGAACGAAAAAACGGGTTCGTCAGCGCCTGCACTGGAATGGAAGCTAGAACGATTGGAGCGATCGCGCTATTTCCATACCGTTGACCACATGACCCCCAGAGACTTGTTTCAACCTGGCCAGGTTACTGTATTACAAATGAATGAAATTAGCCAGGAAGAGCAGCAGGTCATCTGTGCGGCGGTGTTGCGGCAAGCCAATCAAGCCCGGATGAATACCCAAAAAGGCAATATTACAGACGACGATGAAAATTACCTCCCCTATCCTATTTTTATCTTGGTAGAAGAAGCACACCGCTTTGCCCCAGCTCATGAACCGTCTCGATGCAAGACAATTTTGCGAACTATTTTGAGTGAAGGCCGGAAATTTGGGCTGGGAATGGGGCTAATTACTCAGCGGCCCGGTAAGCTCGACGCTGATGTGCTGTCGCAGTGCATGAGCCAATTCATTATGCGAATTGTTAACCCCGTAGACCAAGATAGCCTGAAGTATGGCGTAGAAGCCGCTGGGCGAGATTTGCTCAAGGAACTGCCAGCCTTAACCAAAGGGCAAGTGATTATTGCTGGCGCATGTGTCAATACGCCGCTGCTGTGCCAAGTGCGCCAACGGTTGACCAAGCACGGCGGCGAAACGTTGGATGCTCCGGCAATGTGGCAGCAACATTTCCAAGCTCACCAGGTGCATCAACGGGAGATAGAACAAGCTCCCCCGGTTAGTCGCTCCCGGCCGAGAACCGTGGGCGGAGTCAGCATTGACTAGTGATATCGCAACTCTGATAAAAAAGGCTTGCCCGGTTGATCCGAGGCAAGCCAGTATTTTTTAAGAATGAGAATTAAATAACTCCGCCATTCTTCTGTAAGGGCGAACGGCCGTTCGCCCCTACCAGTAATCAAATTCCCGATCTGATTAAACCTATAATCCTTAGTAGATTATTTAACGTAAACTGTCAAGGTTGCTGAGATCAAGCTACCGGGCAGGAAGTGGAATCTAGCTGTTTGAATACAGGCAGGCTATCTACTTTTTTGAGTTACTTTTTTTGAGTTAAATGAGTCCGAAACAAGGTAGGGAGGCGATCGCCTTCTAAACTCGAATTCTTAGCCAGTGAGGGAATGACCGTAAATAGAGAAAGCCAGAGAACAAGCGCACCGACTTCAAACATAGGTAGATCAAGAATGTGAGGTAGAACAGGGAACAGGATTGTAAGAAAACGTACCTAAATGAGATCTATCTAATTCTTACCATTAATTCTGAGCATCTCATCCATCAAAAAGCAGACTTTGCCTGCGCCGGAGAGCCGTAGATAAGAGAAACTTCTGCCGCACTCAACTCTAGAGCTAACTATAGGGCTTAACGCTCAAAATCGAAGGGGGGAGGGCACCCCTACCTCAGGGTTTTACCCTGGTTTTACTCTCAGTCGCGGCCTGCATTGCTCAGGACTGCCTAGCAGGATTAGAGATTTTGGTCATCAAACGTATTGCATTGATTGGGATCGCCCGTCTTCATGCCCTGCGTGAACCAGCGTACCCGTTGAGCAGAACTGCCATGGGTAAACGAGTCCGGCACGACCTGCCCGCCCGCCCGTTTTTGCAGCCGATCGTCCCCAATCGCCGTGGCCGCATTTAGCGCTTCTTCGACGTCTCCCTGCTCCAAAATTTTCTGCGCTTGCTCAGTGCGGTTGCCCCAAACTCCAGCAAAACAGTCTGCCTGCAACTCTAACCGCACAGAAAGTTGATTGGCTTCAGCTTCACCCACTTGCTGCTGCATCTTTTGCACCTGGCCTAAGATACCCTGCAAGTTTTGGACGTGATGTCCAACTTCATGGGCGATCACATAGGCTTGGGCAAAATCTCCGGGTGCCCCAAGCTCACTTTCCATATCTTGGAAAAAGCTAGTGTCGATGTAAACTTTTTGATCTAATGGGCAGTAGAACGGACCCATGGCCGACCTGGCCACGCCACAGTCTGATTCCACGACTCCAGAAAATAGAACGAGTTTGGGGGGGACGTATTTTGAGCCAGACTCTCTAAAAATTTCACTCCAGGTGTCTTCGGTGTAGCCCAGGATGACAGAGACAAATTGAGCAGTCTCGTCATCTGCTGGAGGAGCAGGAGCCACCTGAGCGGGATCGGTGTCCGGATCTGCCCCTGTAACCTGATCCAAAATTATGCTGGGATCACCACCCAAAAGCGTCACAATGATCGCCAGGACGATGGTTCCGATGCCCCCACCGACAACTGCGCCGGAACGTCCCATGCCCCGTCTATCTTCAACGTTGCTACTCTTGCGACCAAATTGCCAGCGCATATTTAAGGCTAGATAAATGTATTCATGAACTTACCACAGCATTACAGAGCAGCCGAGATTGTAGCGAGAAGTATTGCTTTAGGCAGATAAGCGGGCGGTAGATCCTGCTGATTGGTAGGTGCTGCTTTGCAGGCATACTAGCTCAAAGGTTTTACCATCCATAGCGATTGAGGGCTATAGCCCAGCTTGGCGTAGAGGTTGATAGCAGGCTGATTTGATTGGAAAACATGCAGCCCAATCTGGCGATCGCCCCTTTGAACTGCCCACGCCTCAGCCTGACGAACCAGCGCTGCCCCAATTCCTTGGCGGCGGCAGGCCGGAGCCACATATAGCAAAAAAATATGGGAGTGGCGATCGCCCTCCACCTGATCGATCGCACTCCCGAGCCACAGACAGCCGATTGGCTGAGCGATGGCAGCATCCGTCACCGGGATCACGGCTGATGCACAGAGCGGCGGGCGATCGACCCACCACACAGGTGTATCGGCTGAAAAGTATTGTTCGACCGTTTGGGCTAAGTGCGCGAACGCATGTCCAGGCGCAATTTCCTGGTAGGTGCGCTGCATAAATTTGACCAGCAGCGCCCGGTCTAGGCCAGTCCCTTGGCGCAGCATATAGCCTGCCGGAGGGGTGGTATCGGCAACAGGTCGATTGGCGGTCACAAAGGGGCAATGGGACTCTCATCGGGCAGCCCATGAACCAACGCGTCTAGCAGTGAGGGCGCATTGGCCGCTAGGGCATCTGCGGTGGGCGGCAGCGAGAGACGATGAGCAGCATCGAAACTGATGTCTTCAATCGGTGCCGGAGCCGCCATGTCGTCTGGCAAAAAAATACGAGCGCTGACAGCGACTAATGCCAGCAAAAACACGAGCACAACCAATAATGGCGCAATATATTGACGAAAAACTGCCATAGGACAATTGAACTAGCCTCTAATTGGAGGACTTAAACATTTATGTAGATTCTTCTTCTATCCTACAACTGAAGGCGATCGCC
>CASBQX010000363.1 GCA_949127925.1 Synechococcales cyanobacterium PMM_0002 | reverse complement strand
GCCTCAACTGGGTTTGATCCCCCCTAACCCCCCTTAAAAAAGGGGGAACCGGATTCAAAGTCCCCCTTTTTTAAGGGGGATTAGGGGGATCTCGCAGTACGTTGATACCTTGTCCGAGATGTGTGTACACGGTAGGTTCCAACACACTGACTTAAGGCTAGTGGACACTGCCCACCCTACTACTGCTACGCAGAAGCAAGCTACATCCTTCATCCCTCATCCCTCATCCTTCATCCCTCATCCTTCCCTATGCCCTCCATCGCCCTCTTCGGCACCAGCGCCGACCCTCCCCATACCGCCCACCAAGAAATATTAGTATGGCTATCGCATCACTTCGATCAAGTCGCAGTGTGGGCATCCAACAACCCATTCAAATCGCACCAAACGCCGCTGATTCATCGCACCGCCATGCTGCAATTGATGGTGAAAGACATCAATCCGGTACGGCATAATATTCGGGTGTATCCCGAACTCAGCAGCCCGAGAGCGCTGGTGACAGTGAATCAAGCCCGCCAGCGGTGGAAAGCCGCAGCATTTACCCTGGTAGTAGGATCAGATTTAGTCATGCAGCTACCGCGCTGGTATCAGGTGGAGACATTGCTGCGGCAGGTTAAGCTACTGGTGGTACCCCGACCCGGTTATCCTTTGAGTGAGTCGGATCTAGAACCCCTTAGGCAGATGGGCGCAACGGTGGCGATCGCCGACCTCACAGGTCTGCCCGTGTCCTCCACTGCCTTTCGAGACGCCGGAGGTGCCGACATGCTCACGCCGCCCATTGAGGCATACATTCATCAAAAATGCCTTTACGCCGTATGTCAGGACGACTTTCCAAAAAACTTGCTGACCCCGTCTCCCACCAGCTAGCCGACTTCAAAGTGGGCGTAGACAATGTGATCTTTTCGGTCGATACCGATCAACATCGGCTGCTGGTGCTGCTGGTGCTGCGCGACACCGATCCCTATTTGGGGCAGTGGTCGCTGCCGGGAACGCTGGTGCGCCAAGGCGAGTCGTTGGAGGATGCGGCCTACCGAGTCTTGGCAGAAAAAATTCGCGCCAATAATTTATATTTAGAACAGCTCTATACCTTCGGCGGGCCGCGCCGCGATCCGCGTGAAAGCGAAGATAGCTATGGCGATCGCTACCTCTCGGTCAGCTACTTTGCCCTGGTGCGGCTGATGGAAGCCGAGCTAATTGCCGACGGCGTCAGCGGCATTGCCTGGTATCCGATGAATCAGCTACCCCACCTAGCCTTTGACCACCACGAAATTTTGCAATATGGCTATCGCCGCCTGCGCAACAAGTTGGAATATAGCCCCGTCGCCTTTGAAGTATTGCCCGAACTGTTTACCCTCAGCGACCTGTATCAGCTATATACAACCGTTTTGGGCGAAAACTTTTCCGATTATTCTAACTTCCGATCGCGCCTATTAAAACTAGGCTTTCTCAGCGATACGGGGGTCAAAGTCAGTCGTGGAGCCGGTCGCCCCGCCAGCCTTTACCGATTTGATGCTGATGCCTTTGCACCGTTCAAAGATAAGCCGCTAGTCTTTATTTAAAGGAGCAAACGCATGGCGAATGAGGCTCAATTTCGGCTGGCGGTAGCGATAGCGACTTTACCCAACTGGCCAGCCGGATTCGAGAATCGGGACTGTTGGTCTATGGATTTGGCGAAAAGAAGACACCCGACGCCTTTGTTAGCGCTTGCGATCGCTTTATCTATACTGAAATTTTGGGGCATGAACATGCCGACGATTCCCTCGCCGACGGTTTATCTACCGATAAAGTAACAATTCACAGTAAGGAAACATCCGCCGAGAAACATTCAGAGACCAACGCCGAAAAGCTGAAGAACAAAAAATTAATCGACCTGCTACAAGATGCCTATGAAGCGATCGCCGAAGAAGATGGTTGGGCGCACCTAGGACCATTGGATAGCAAAATCAACAAACTGTCACCCTCGTTTGACCCTAGAAACTACGGCTGTAAGAAACTGAGTGATTTAGTCAAAGAAATCAATTTATTTGAGATCAAGAAAACGGATAAGACTGTCCAGATTAAATCTAAGCGTTGAATCAAGCGCATCACAAACCGCATCACAAACCGCATCACCAATTAACCACGCCATGAAAATTGCGATCGCCCAACTGAATCCCACGATTGGAGACCTGGTCGGCAATGCCCAGAACATTTTGGCGGCCGCTCAGCAGGCGATCGCCCAAGATGCTCACCTGTTGATGACAACTGAGCTATCCCTCTGCGGCTACCCACCCCGTGACTTGCTGATGCAGCCCGCTTTTCTGGCTGCTATGGCCACTGCTTTAGAGCAACTGGCGCACGATCTGCCTCCCCAACTGGCCGTGCTAGTCGGCACCGTGCTGCCCAACGCCCAAGCCGCTTATGACGGCGAGAAGCCTCTATTCAATACGATTGCTGTGCTACAAAATGGTGCTGTGCAGCGCTATTTTCACAAACGGCTGTTGCCTACCTATGATGTATTTGATGAAGATCGCTACTTTCAACCCGGTTCTGAGAGCACCTTTTTTGAACTAGATGGGCTGCGGGTAGGGGTGACGATTTGCGAAGATCTGTGGAACGATGAGGGGTTTTGGGGCAAGCGCAGCTATGCTGCTAACCCGATCGCTGACTTAGATCGCCAAGCGGTAGACTTCGTAATCAACCTATCGGCATCGCCCTACAGCGTTGGTAAACAGCGGCTGCGAGAGGCCATGCTGCAACATAGTGCGGTGCGCTACGGGCAACCGATTCTCTACGCTAATCAGGTCGGCGGCAATGATGATTTGATCTTTGACGGCAATAGCTTTGGCTTAAATCGCCAGGGAGAGCTAATGTTTCGGGCTAGCTCGTTTGCCACCGATTTGGTGGTAGTAACGTTCGACGACGCCAAGCGCGATTTGGTGATGCAGCCCGAGGCGATCGCTCCCTCACCCGAAACGACCGATGCTGAAATTTGGGCAGCGCTGGTGCTGGGCGTGCGCGACTATGTGCGCAAGTGTGGCTTTAAGCAAGTGGTGCTGGGGCTAAGCGGCGGCGTTGATTCTGCGTTGGTGGCGGCGATCGCCACCGCTGCAATCGGAGCTGAAAACGTGCTCGGCGTGCTGATGCCTTCCCCCTACAGCTCTGACCACTCCGTCAGCGACGCCCTGCAACTGGCCGAGAATCTGGGAATCAAAACCCAAATTTTGCCCATCGCCACCGCCATGCACGCCTTCGACGACACCTTTGCCGAGCTATTTGCGGGCACCGACTTTGGCATTGCCGAAGAAAACCTGCAATCTCGGATTCGCGGCACCTTGCTGATGGCCATCTCCAACAAATTTGGCCATTTGCTGATTTCCACTGGAAATAAATCTGAAATAGCGGTCGGCTACTGCACCCTCTACGGCGACATGAATGGTGGATTGGGGGCGATCGCCGACGTTCCCAAAACCCGCGTTTACTCTATTTGTCACTGGCTCAACGAAAGGATGAAGGATGAAGGCGGAAGGATGAAGGCGAAAGGCGATCGCGTGCTGCCTGACAATATTTTGACCAAGCCGCCCAGCGCTGAACTAAAGCCGGGGCAGGTTGACCAAGATTCGTTACCGCCTTACGACGTGTTAGACGATATTTTGAATCGATTTATTCAGGCTCATCAATCTCCGGCAGAGATTGTGGCGGCGGGTCACGATCCGGCAATCGTCAATCAGATTATGCGGCTAGTCACCCGCGCCGAATTTAAGCGCAAGCAGGCGGCACCGGGTCTCAAAATTACCGATCGCGCCTTTGGCACAGGTTGGCGGATGCCGATCGCCAGTCGATGGCTACCTGGCACATCTTCAGTTGCTCGATCGCCAAGAACGCCCTAAGTTTGTCAGAGTAATCCAGTAAGGGTTTCATCAAGTTTGGTGTCGGCGATGACAAACCGAGGTGATAAAACAGAGAGTTATGGCTAGCGTTCCAACGTTCATCCGCTTTTTAAGCCACATTCGACCCGCCACAATTCGCCAGACGGCACAGAATGCTGCCCAGCAGCGGCTACCGGGTTTGGCATCAGAGATGGCGTACAACAGTATGCTGGCGCTGTTTCCGGCAATTTTGGCGGTGCTGACGGCGATCGGATTGTTTAAGCCGCTGCAAGAAACCTTTTTGCGGTTAGTCGGGCAGCTTAAAGATGTGGTACCCGAACAGGTGTGGGCAATTATTGAAGGGTTCTCAACTGACCTCAGCACTAGCCGCGATACGGGGCTGTTTTCACTAAGTTTTGCGATCGCCCTTTGGGCTGCTTCTGGAGCCTTCAGCGCTGCCATGACCGCCCTCGACCAAATTCACCAAATTCCTCCAGAGCGAAGACGTCCCTTTTGGAAAGCAAAATTGATTTCTTTGGGGTTAACCGTTGGTGGTCTACTGTTTTTGCTAGTGGCGCTGACCCTAATTTTTGTGGGCGATCTCATCGTGGTTAATATTGCCCGCCAAAGCGATCTGATCAAACCGGGATTGCTAACGCTTTGGCATCTGCTCACCTTACCCGTCACTCTAGGGTTAATTTCCCTCACCTTTGGCTTTATCTATCGCTTTGGTCCTAGCCGCTGGAGTCCCGGTAAGCCGATTATGCCCGGTGCTATTTTGGCCGCCATTTTCTGGGCGGTGCTATCCAATTTGTTTCGGCTCTATGTCTCTAACTTCGGCGACTATAACCGAGCCTATGGAGCCGTTGGAGCCGTAATCGTCCTGTTGCTCTGGCTGTATCTTAGCTCTTTGGTGCTGCTGCTTGGCGACCAGCTCAATGTCACCGTTGGCGAGAGTATGAATGGGCAAATCCTTCAACCTCAACGGCTCAAAACCAGCATTAGGAAATAAGGGCATGGATATTCTAGAAATTTTGCAAGACGACTATCGTAAATTCCCCAACGATCAAACCTATAGCCTCTACGCAGACGACGTTTATTTCAAAGACCCAATGACCGAATTTCGGGGATGCGATCGCTACCGTCAAATGATTGGTTTGATCAAAACCTGGTTTCTCAACCCGCAGCTCGATCTGCACAACATTCAACAAACTGGCTCCAACATCCGCACCGATTGGACACTCAGTTGGACGACTCCCCTGCCCTGGAAACCCAACATTCAAATCACGGGCTGGAGCGAACTCACCCTCAACGAGGCGGGACTAATTGCGTCTCATATCGACTATTGGCACTGCTCACGGCTGGATGTGCTGAGGCAACATTTTGGAAAGTTTTGAATTTTGGGTTTTGGGTTGAGATCTGGAGGTCTGGAGATCTGTCTCTGGTTGCTTTCTGGTCGTTAAGCTGGTGCTTGTGGCTCCTAACCCTGGCAAAAACAGATACATTAAAAGGAACGTAAACTTTCTTCACATAGAGTGAACCTTCCATGCGCGTAATTTTGATGACCGGAAAAGGTGGCGTTGGCAAAACCTCTGTGGCGGCGGCGACGGGGTTGCGATGTGCCGAATTGGGATATCGCACGCTGGTGCTGAGCACCGACCCGGCTCATTCCCTGGCAGATAGTTTTGACCTAGAGCTGGGGCACGATCCCCGAGAGGTGAAGCCAAATCTGTGGGGCGCAGAATTGGATGCGCTGATGGAGCTAGAAGGTAACTGGGGAGCAGTAAAGCGCTACATTACACAGGTGCTTCAGGCGCGGGGCTTGGAAGGGGTGGCAGCCGAGGAACTGGCGATTCTACCTGGCATGGATGAAATTTTTAGCTTGGTGCGAATGAAGCGGCACTATGACGAGGGTGAGTTTGATGTGCTGATTATTGATTCGGCACCGACGGGTACGGCATTGCGGTTGCTGAGCCTGCCGGAGGTGGCGGGTTGGTATATGCGACGCTTCTATAAGCCATTGCAAGCCGTGTCTTCAGCCTTACGTCCCCTGGTAGAGCCGTTTTTTCGCCCGGTAGCTGGCTTTTCTTTGCCTACCAAGGAAGTGATGGACGCGCCCTACGAGTTTTATGAGCAAATTGAGGCGCTTGAAAAAGTACTCACCGACAACACCAAAACCTCCGTGCGGCTAGTTACCAATCCCGAAAAAATGGTGATCAAAGAATCACTGCGGGCACATGCCTACCTTTGCCTCTACAACGTTGCTACCGATATGGTAGTCGCCAACCGAATTATTCCGGCAGAGGTGAACGATCCGTTCTTTAAGCGGTGGAAGGAAAACCAAGAACAGTATCGCCAAGAAATCCACGACAATTTTCATCCATTGCCCGTGAAGGAAGTGCCGCTTTATTCTGAAGAGCTGTGCGGTTTGGCGGCGCTGGAACGGCTGAAGGAAACACTGTATGCCGATGAAGACCCGGCTCAGGTGTATTACAAAGAAACCACGATGCGGGTGGTGCAAGAGCAGAATCAGTACAGCTTGGAGCTGTATTTGCCCGGTATTCCAAAGGATAAGGTGGAGCTGAGCAAGTCGGCAGATGAGCTGAATGTTCGCATTGGAAATCATCGGCGTAATTTGGTGCTACCGCAGGCGCTAGCGGCGCTGCAACCGTCGGGAGCCAAAATGGAAGATGATTATCTAAAGATTCGCTTTGCAACGCTGCCAACGTAGGTTTAGTCCCTATATCTCGTTCCCAGAGTCTCTCTGGGAACGCTCTGCGGGAGGCTCTGCCTCCAGTCGCCTGTCTCCGGTGGCCAACTCTAGAGGCTGAGCCTCTGAAGCGCCATAGCTAGGCTGAGCCTAGCTACGAGGGAGAGCGCCATAGCTAGGCTGAGCCTAGCTACGAGGGAGAGCCTAGCTACGAGGGAGTCACGGTAGCCGGGGCGATCGCCTTCCTTTCTGCTACAACGTGGGTTACAGTCTTAGTCCCCATCCTCTACTTAGGAGAAGGCCAGATGACAGGTGTTGCGAATCCCCCAACGCTAGTGCTAGAGGAGTTTCTGAAGCTGCCAGAAACGAAACCTGCCAGCGAGTTTGTAGACGGACGCATCGAACAAAAGCCCATGTCTCAGGGAAAACACGCTCGTCTGCAACTGAAATTTTGTGGTGCGGTAAATGCCGTTGCAGAAGCACCAAAAATTGCGATGGCTCTTCTAGACCTGCGCTGTACGTTTGGAGAGAGGTC
>CASBQX010000362.1 GCA_949127925.1 Synechococcales cyanobacterium PMM_0002 | reverse complement strand
GGTTGAAGTTTGGAGCAACCGTCCCCTAAACCACTCGGTTCTGGCGAATGCATTCGCAGTACCAGTTAAAGCTGGCTTTGGGGATGCGAGCTTGGGTGGGGTAGTCAATGTAGGTCAGGCCAAACCGACGCGTGTATCCCCAAGCCCATTCAAAATTGTCTAACAGGCTCCAGAGAAAATAGCCGTGGAGCGGGTACCCTTCTTGAACAGCACGGTGAGCTGCTTTGAGGTGCTGTCGCAGATAAAAGATGCGATCGCAATCGATCACCTCGCCCGCTGGAGTGAGGATATCTTCGGCTGCACAGCCGTTTTCACTGATAAACAGCGGCAGGTTGCCTCGGCCTAGGGTTTCGCTCATATGGCGGATGCCCCAATAAAGGGCTGTGGGCACTACCCACAGCCAGGGCATATTCAATCGCGGGTAGCTGGCCGATAGCGGCAGCACTTCAAACCCTTGGGCATTGTCGGCAGCGCGCACATAGTTGCCCGTATAGACGTTGAAACCCAAGGCATCTAATGGTTGAAAGATGGTGTTGAGGTCATCCGCGTGGATGTCAGGCGCATCGGCACCCAGTTGCTCTAGCAACAGAGGGCTGTAGGCTCCAGTTAGAGCCGGGAAGATAATGCCGCCATTGGTGCCTAGAGTATGAAAAGCCCGTTTGGCGGCGGCAATGTGATCGGGTGATTCGGCAATGGGGACTGGCACGCTGAAGTTGTCTACCAAGGCGACGGAGCACGGTGTGGCAGAGGCGGCCCGGATGGCTTGACAGGCCAACCCATGCGCCAGCAGCGCGTGGTGAGAGGTCTGCCAGACTTCCTTTTGGCTGCGTACCACGGTGCCGGGTGCGTGGGGCGGCACTTTGCCGACGCCGTAGCCTAGATGCGTGAAGCAAACAATTTCGTTAATCGTCATCCAGTGGGTGATGCGATCGCCCAGCCGACTGACCACCGCCGTCGCATAATCGGCAAAATCTTGCGCCATTTCCCGACTGCGCCAAGACCCATACAAATCTTCTAGCGCCTGCGGACTGTCCCAGTGAAACAGGGTGGCATGGGGCGTAATGCCGTGATCCCGCAGGCAATCGACCAGCCGCCGATAAAAATCGATCCCCGCTTCGTTTACTTGGCCGCGCCCGTCGGGCATAATTCGCGACCAGGCAAGACTAAATCGATAGTGCTTGATCCCCAACCGCGCCATCAGCGCCACATCCTCGACGTAGCGGTGGTAGTGGTCACAGGCGATCGCCCCCGTATCGTCATTGAGCACGCGTCCCGGCAAGTCGGTAAAGGTATCCCAGACGCTAGGCGTCCGGCCATCTTCATCGATCGCCCCTTCAATTTGATAGGCCGCCGTTGCTGCCCCCCACATAAACGTGTCAGGAAATTGGTAGCTTGCCATTGCAGAACGTGCTATCGGGTCGCTTGCCATGTGGTTGCCTCACTTATCTAACCGCCGCATCAAGTAGGCCACGCCAAAATCCCCATTCGGATGTTTTTCTAATTGCTCTGCTAATGCAAAAATCTGTTGCGCTAGGTCGGAGCCAAGTTTGTCAATTAAGGCCAGCCGTTCACGCGTGGTAAACTCTCTCTCTCTCATCCGGCTTTGCCAGTCGCTAGAAAATAGCTGATCGATCATGGTATGCAGCCCCAGCCCTGTTAACACCTCCCATTCGCCGCGATCGCACCACATCCCGCCACATTGCGGGCAGCGCTCTACATAGAACAGATTGGCCGACCCAACCCGTGCCCGTGACAGAAACCCGCGACAGTTGGGGCACAGCGCTGTTCTAGAATCGAGCAGCGACGGGGTATAGGGCAGATCGGCCTGCACAGCAGGTGTGTCGGCAGCAGGTGTGTCGGCAGCAGGTGTGTTGATAGCAGGCTGCTGCTGCTGCCAATCGGTATAGTCTTCAACTGGCAACCAGTTGCCCGCGCAGCTAGGGCAGTGTTTAACCGCCAAACCTCCCGGCAACACATGGTCACTTAACTCGATCCCCCGCTCTTTGGGACATTCCACAATCCAATCTCTCCTGGTGCTTTCACACTGCTATTTTGAACCTGTTTTGGCACAGATTGGCATCGCCTAAGCCAATTCTGCCCCGCCCTGGTCTAGATCTGCGTCATCTACGTCCAAGTCAGTGGCCAAAATTTCAGTGGCCAAAATCGCCTCACAGTAGCGCAGCAGCAGATCGAGGCGATCGCCCATCTGCTGTCGTCTCTGCTGGCTGGTTTCAGGCTGGCGAGCCGTTTTCAGAAACATCGTATCCATCGCCAGCAGTCGCAGCTGTTTGCTGATTTCGGTTTGAATCGACTGGAGCCGGAGGGCGATCGCCTCATCCATCTCAGCCCAGGGCAGTGCCAAAATTTGCGGTTGAAACTGCTGAGTCATCGCCGCCACCGCGCCCATTAAAACGTCCGCAGACGTTATCCCAGACGCCATACCAGACGCCATAGCTACCGTGCTGCCCGTCCGTGCGTCTGCCTGCTGCGGTTGGGTTCCGTTGCGGTCACGACCGTGATCCCCGTCTCTCAGTTCAGCAGAAATCCTGAGCTGCCCTAGAGCCTGCCGCAGCCTCTCATAGTGCTGTCGATGCTCACTTGGCACCATAGATACACCTAAATTTTGTCAACGTTTCGTTGCTTGGCTAAACAAATGTAAAGAAGTCTGTATATAGTAGTAGAACAACGGCACCCTTAGTGTTCATGCTCCGGGTAAGTTATTAATTTAACTCGCACTGAGCGACCATCTAAGTCTATCTGCTGATCCGAATTTTCTAATTTGCTGCGAAAGCGGGAATCGAAAGCACCCTTGAGGACTTCCCAAACGTTGCCCCTTAGCAGTTTAATAACTTAATCCAGATTGAGCATTGCTGGAGGCAGGCAGACTGCTTTCCATCTTAGTATCTAAAAAAGGTGTGAACATGTCTGAGATCAGCCCGCTGAGAAGAGTCCAAATCCTTTGCTATATCTAACTTTTAATCTCTTTACATGATCTCCCAGTCAAGCGTTTAAACGCTAGAGGCCAAATAGATCAACTAGGTTTATAAAACGTTTATCTTATCTACTTAAGAAATTCTTATGGCTTTGCTTTCATTTCATTTTCTTCTGTTCTAACTCTCTCCGTTTTCTACCTTTCTCCTTTTAAGGAGGTGCCACATGGACACACCCACCTTGACGCTCCCAACAGACATTGCCTTACCAGACTGGCTGGAGCAGTGCTTGCTATCTCATCCCTCTACGATCACAGGCGACAGTGCAGAACAGACTCGTGCTGATGCGACGTTAGTCTGTCGGGCGTTTGCGTTTGCGTATCGGCTGCACGAAGGCCAATTGCGCGCTTCGGGAGAGCCATATATTGCTCACCCCGTGGCTGTTGCCGGCCTGCTACGAGACCTGGGCGGCAGTGGTGCCATGATTGCTGCGGGTTTTTTGCATGACATCGTAGAAGATACTGATGTCACGCTAGAGGATCTAGAACGGGAGTTTGGCGCGGAGGTCAGCCGTTTGGTAGAAGGGGTAACCAAACTTTCAAAGTTTAATTTCTCCAGCAAGACTGAGCGTCAGGCCGAAAATTTTCGCCGCATGTTTATCGCGATGGCGCAAGATATTCGCGTCATTATTGTGAAGCTGGCCGATCGGCTGCACAATATGCGAACCCTGGAGCACCTGTCTGATGAGAGGCGTCGCCGCATTGCCCAAGAAACGCGTGAGATTTTTGCCCCCTTGGCCAATCGCTTAGGAATTGGGCGCTTTAAGTGGGAACTGGAAGACTTAGCCTTTAAGTATCTGGAGCCAGATGCCTACCGCGACATGCAACAGCTGGTGATGGAAAAGCGCGCTGACCGCGAGGCTGTCTTGGATCGGGCGATCGCCCAAGTGCGTGACGAGCTAGAGAAAATTAACGTCCACTGTTTTGAGATTAGCGGTCGCCCTAAGCACCTCTATGGCATTTATGAAAAAATGCAGCGGCAGCAAAAAGAATTCCACGAAATCTTTGACGTAGCCGCCGTTCGCATCATTGTGGAAAGCAACGACGAGTGCTACCGCAGCCTTGCTGTTGTACATCACCTGTTTCGCCCCATTCCTGGCCGATTCAAAGACTATATTGGGTTGCCCAAACCCAATCGCTACCAGTCGCTGCACACAGTTGTGATTGGCAATACGGGTCGCCCAGTCGAAGTGCAAATCCGCACAGTAGAAATGCACCACATTGCCGAATATGGCATAGCCGCCCACTGGAAGTACAAAGAATCCGGCGGCTCTAGCGGCAAAATGACCACAGACGACGAAAAGTTTACCTGGCTGCGGCAACTTTTAGACTGGCAAAGCGAACTTAAGGACGCCCAAGAATATTTGGAAAGCGTTCGCACCAATTTATTTGATGACGATGTCTATGTCTTTACACCCAATGGAGACGTTATTCCTCTGACGCAAGGAGCCACCCCCGTAGATTTTGCATACCACATCCACACCGAAGTTGGCAACCACTGTGCGGGCGGCAAGGTGAATGGGCGGATGGTGCCGCTCGATACGCCTCTGCGCAATGGCGACATTGTGGAAATCATTCAGCAAAAAAATTCTCACCCCAGTCTAGACTGGCTAAATTTCACCGTCACAACCGGCGCGCGCAACCGCATTCGTCAATGGTACAAGCGCTCAAACCGCGAGCAAAACCTCCAGCGGGGGCGCGAGATGCTAGAGCGAGAGCTAGGTAAAAAGGGATTTGAGGCGCTGCTCAAATCGGAAACGATGCACACCACCGCCCAGCGCTGTAATTATCACACTGCCGAAGATCTCTTAGCGGCGGTAGGGTATGGCGAAGTGACGCTCAATTTGGTGCTCAATCGTCTGCGCGATGCGACCAAAGCCCAACAGCCAGTCGCCCAGGCGGCGGCCAAAGACGAGCTGTCGACGCTGCTACCGTCGATTCCAGCGGTAGCGCCAACTCCTCGCACTACGCCAAAGGGACGAGATTGCCCGATCCACGGCGTTGAAGGATTGCTCTACCATTTGGCTGGATGCTGTAATCCAATTCCTGGCGAACCCATTATTGGCATTGTCACCCAAGCCAGTCGCGGCATTTCTATTCACCGTCAGGGCTGCGCCAATACCGATAATATCCCCGGCGATCGCCTGATCCCAGTGAGTTGGAATGCGACAGACAGCCACAGCACTAGACCGCTAACCTACCCAGTCCAAATCCAAATTGCAGTGATTGACCGCGTCGGCGTGCTGAAAGATATTCTCTCTCGACTGAGCGACCATAATATTAATGTTCGCAGTGCTCAGGTTAAAACATTCCCAGCCCAAACTGCCGTCATCGACCTCGGCATAGACATTCGCGATCACGAGCAGCTGGATCAAACCTTTGCCCAAATCCGCAAAATGAGCGACATCATTCAGCTGCACCGGGTCAGCCAAGTGGACAGCTAGACACCAGAAACCAGCGTAGAAATTCGCAATCAAACAGGTGCGCCCTCCTAGAGAACTCACCTGTTCATTCAGACTGCAATTTAATGAAAGCGCTTGCGGCGCTGTTTGCGCTTGGCGATCGCCTTGCGCTTTTGCTTTTCAAGCGGTGTCTCAAAGTGTCTATATTTCCTCATGTCGGGGAAAATCCCAGCCTGAGACACTTTGCGCTTGAAGCGACGCAGTGCTGACTCGATACCCTCATTTTCACCAAGAATTACTTGGGTCATCCTAGTTCCTCACAATTGGACTTCAATCACAGCATTCCGAAAATCAGTTCATGGACTCGGCGGTAAAAAACGAGTCTGCCCACACCGCCTCACCAAACTCTGGAAATTTGACTTAAATAAATACTTTAGTCAGCCTTCGATCTGGGCTGTGGGTGCAACATAGGAGGCATGAATCTTCCCTTCTCCTATGCCTGTCAGCAACTTTTCTTGGCTATTGCCTAACCAGTATTAAAAGGGGGCAGACGCCTTGTCTACCCCCCAAGCCTTCTAGAGAGACACACTAGCGTTGAGGCCAATTAACGGGAGAAGTTGCCGCCGCCGTTGCCCCAGCTACCACCACCTCTGGAAGAACCACCACGCTCTTCACGAGGTTTTGCCTTGTTTACTTTCAGATCGCGACCCATCCACTCAGCTCCGTCCAATGCTTCAATGGCAGCAGCTTCTTCGGCTTCGGTGCTCATTTCCACAAAGCCAAAGCCGCGAAAGCGACCTGTTTCACGATCGGTAGGCAATTGGACACGCTTAACGGTACCATACTCGGTAAAAATTTGAGAAATATCCTCTTGCGTTGCTTCAAAGGATAAATTGCCGACGTAAATGGACATAGAAGAAGTCTCCGAAGGTCAAAAAGTGTAGAGAGTTAAATCCGGAGAGTCGTTTATCAAACGAAATATACAACCGAAATTAATCCTAATTCAGATTAACACAATTCCGAAAGACGTCGATACTGTGCCCAATGTAGATGCTGGATGGTTTGATGCGTAACCTCTCTATGGATTTGACACTCCCCACGGCTGAAGCCGGGGGATTCTTGGTTCATCGAGCCAACTTGTCTAAGCCAATTGCCTGATTTAGATAGAGGTCGTTCTCTCCCCAAGCTTTAATTCCGCTGTGCCC
>CASBQX010000361.1 GCA_949127925.1 Synechococcales cyanobacterium PMM_0002 | reverse complement strand
GAAAAGCTTTCAAAGTCCCTCTCCCTGGGGAGAGGGATTTAGGGTGAGGGAAAACTCTGGGTTTCAAGTTGGACTTGGTTTAGATCAGCGTTTTTTAGATCGCGTCCCCTAAAACTGACGTTTAATTCAGTTTCCTCATTTCCCTCAATGGGTCTGCCGACTCCTATGACAAAGATACTAGCCGCTTTACCTGTTGTCTCTACTTGTTCTACAGCCTGCGGTGTGGGCAGATTAGTCCTTGTGATCGATTGCCAGCTGCACAACTACGATCAGCTGCTAGATGGGGTCGTGTCTGGCGCTGAGGTGATTTTGCTCGATCCGCAGCAAGATGGCATCCATCAAATTACCGCAGCCCTGGCTGAAGGCGGCTCTGTGGCCAGCCTCCACTTGGTTGCCCACGGCACGCCTGGTACTCTGCAACTGGGCAGCACCTTACTCAGTGCCGCTACCCTTGCCCGCTATGCCCCCGATCTACAGCAATGGGCCAACGCGCTGGGGTCAACAGGGGAGCTATTGATCTATGGCTGTGAAGTAGCCCAGGGCGATCGCGGTCTGGCGTTGATCGCTCAACTGAGTGAACTCACCGGAGTGGCGATCGCGGCGTCCACGACTAAAACCGGCAGCTCGGCGCTGGGGGGCAACTGGAATTTAGAGGCGGCAACTAGAGCCATCAGCGCCGTCCCAATCTTTTCTGAACAAGTGCAGGCATCCTACAGCGGGCTACTTGCCATCGACCCTGCGGCGGTTACGATTGGCGCATTTAGTGGCGCAGATGTGGGCGAAGGGCTAGATCTAGAGGGCAAGTTTGTCTATGCCGTCAATTTCGGTGGATCTGCGGTCGGACGCATTCAAGCTGCCGACTTTACTACCGACACGGCTGCGGGTGTGACCGTTACCGCGCAAAATACCTTACCGTACTGGTTTGCGGTTGACTATGGGTCAACTCAGAACGACAACAAACTAGAAGCCCTAGTCTCCAGTATTCGCTGGTCTAGGAGTCCTGGGGTCGTGCAGGTTGACTTAGCGAATCTAACCATCAATCGGACGTACAAGGCCCAACTTTTATTCTCTGAACCTGCTGGTTACGCCGAACGCTTTTTGGACATCGTGGCCGAAGGGCAAACGCTGGTCGATAATTTTAACCCTTCGGTAGTCGGTGGGTATGCAGGTAATTTGCAGGGAGCGGTTGTTACGTTTGAGTTTGTGGCAACTGATAGCGTGCTCAATCTGCTCCTTCGCCCCGCTGGAGCAGAGGTGGGGGGAGACCAAAACCCCTACATTAGTGCGTTGACCTTAGAATTCATCGGTATCCCAGAATTAACGAATCCTATCGCCGATCAAACTGCCGTTGAAGACAGCCCCTTCAGGTTTGAGCTGCCTGCCACCACCTTTACTGATCCTGATGGCGACCCGCTAATCTATACCGCTACTCTGGTAAACGGCGACCCGTTGCCAACCTGGCTGAGCTTCAACGCCGAGACCCGCACCTTCAGCGGCACGCCGGGTAATGATGATGGGCAGCCCCGCCAAATTAAAGTCACGGCCTCCGATGGCAAAAATGCGATCGCCGACCTGTTTGACCTGTCGATCATCCCGCTCAACGATGCCCCAGTGCTCGCCCCGACCGCCATTGAACTAGCGCCACTGCAAGAAGACGCCGCCGCGCCAACTGGAGCGGTTGGTTCCCTGGTGTCTGCTCTGGTCAATCTTACGCCGCCTGTTGGGGGCATTGATAACGTTAGCGATGTCGATAATACCGTCACGGGGATTGCGATCGTTGCTGCCGATACCGCCAACGGCACCTGGTGGTTTAGCACTGACAATGGCGCAAACTGGAAGGACGTTGGAGCCGTTTCGCCCACTAGTTCACTGCTGCTGGCAGCGAATGCCAATAGTCGCCTTTATTTCCAGCCCAATCCTAACTACAACGGCTTAAATAACGCTGTCACATTCCGAGCCTGGGATCAAACCACAGGAGCGGCGGGTACTGCGGTGGACACCTCGACAAATGGGGGTGCTACAGCCTTTAGTAGCGCCTTCGGTAGGGCGTTTGTCAACGTGAACTCAGTCAACGATGCGCCTACCTTGACCGGGACAGCCGCCACTCTGGCAGGAGGCAGTGAAGATACACTCTACACCGTTAGTGCCTCTGACCTCCTGCAAGGCTTCAGTGATGTCGATGGCGACAGCCTCAGTGTGATCGTTGGTGGGATTGTCGTCGATAGCGCTGGGGCTTACACGTTTACCCCATCTGCCAATTTCAACGGCACTTGGACGCTGAATTATAGCGTTGTCGATGGCAAAGGCGCTTCAGTGCCAGCCACTCAAGCAGTGGCGATCGCCCCGATCAACGATGCTCCGACTGGCACTCCTCAGGCAACCCTAGCCCAAGGGAACGAAGATACCGATTACCTGATCAGAACTAGCGCGCTGCTAGCACAGTTCAGTGACGTTGATGGCGACACGCTCACGATCGCTAATTTGACGGCAGATGGGGTGCTCATTAATCCCAGCGCCAATCCCAGCGCCAATGGCACCTATACCTATACCCCAGCGGCTAACTTCAACGGCACGGTCAAGCTCAGCTACACGGTGTTAGATGGCAATGGGGGCAGCACCGTGGCTAATCAAAGCGTTGATCTGGCTGCCGCAAACGATGCCCCAACAGTGTCTTTAACCGCGCCAACCACCCCCGCTGGCATTGGCATTCCCATCTCCATTTCTGCCGCTGTGAGCGATTTAGACCTGGTGGGCAGCACTGCAAATCTGCCGCTTCAGGCGACCCTAAGCGCGACTCGGGGTAACTTCACTCTGGCCGCTAGTGCCCTCAGCACTCTAACCAATGTCAGCGGGGCAAACGGCACCAGCCGCCTTAGCGTTCGTGGCAGCTTGACCGACCTCAACGCCGCACTCAGCAGCTTTACCTACATCGGCAGCAGCATTGGAACGACCAGCATTAATCTGGTGGTAAATGACTTGGGCAATGTGGGTGGAGCCGCGCTGAATGCTAGTGCGACCCAAGTCTTTACACTCGTTAACGCCCGAGAAGGCACGTCTCAAGCTGAGACTCTAATCGGCACCGACTTGATCGATTATCTGTATGGCGCTGGGGGGAACGATACCCTCAAAGGACTGGCTGAAAATGACTTGTTAGACGGAGGTACGGGCAACGATAGCCTAGACGGGGGCAGTGGTGCCGACCTGATGCAGGGCGGTGCCGGCAACGACACCTACATCGTGGACAATCTTGGGGATGTGGTGGTCGAAACGGCCAATGCGGGCAGCGATCGCGTGCAAAGCTCAGTTGATTACACGCTACCGCCTAACGTAGAAAATTTGGAATTGACTGGCACT
>CASBQX010000360.1 GCA_949127925.1 Synechococcales cyanobacterium PMM_0002 | reverse complement strand
GTGAAAATGCGGGTGAAGTAGAGCAGCACAGGGCGGTTCCAGGCTTCTTCACTGGGTTTGCGGCTGCCTGCATAGTCTGCCAACCTCACCTTACGCTTGGCTTTGGCGTCCATCAGTTCAAACGGGGGCGCAAGGCTACCCATGCTGAACTGGTTGGTGGGCGGGATGGGGAGGGTGTTGGAGAGGAATCGCTGAGTAAAGAGGCCGCTGAGGTTGGGGGAGGTGAGCATGGGCGGGCAGACGATGAAGGTGAAGGCGGAGCAATGGGCGCTTATTCAAAAATAAACCAAAAATAAACCCCAATGCTGCTTACCGGATGATTCGGGGGCAGAGTTGGGGCAATTTTGAGCCGTTCCAATGGAGCATTTCTCAGCAAAGATTGCTCTATACGGCGGCAAAGAATTCTTTGGACTTGACCGGGTCGGGCGTCATGGTTTTGTCGCCAGGTTGCCAGCCTGCGGGGCAGACTTCATCGGGGTGAGACTGAACGTGCTGAATCGCTTGCAGAACGCGCAGGGTTTCGTCTACGCTGCGGCCAAAGGATAGGTTGTTAATGGTGGCATGTTGAATGATGCCATCTTTGTCGATGATAAACAAACCGCGTAGAGCAATGCCAGCGTCGGGATCAAGCACATTATAAGCAGCGCTGATCTCTTTTTTGATGTCGGCTACGAGGGGATAGTTGAGGTCACCGACACCGCCAGTTTTGCGATCGCTTTGAATCCAGGCAAGGTGAGAGAACACGCTATCTACTGAAACGCCAAGGATTTCGGTATTGATCGCCTTGAAGTCGGCGTGGCGATCGCTAAATGCTGTGATTTCGGTAGGGCAAACGAAGGTAAAGTCAAGAGGGTAGAAAAACAGGACAACATATTTGCCCCGATAATCAGACAGCTTAACGGTTTTGAACTCTTGATCAACCACGGCTTCGGCGCTAAAGTCTGGTGCCGTTTGACCAACCCGGAGGCTATCGGTTGCAAGGGTCATGGATATATTCTCCCTAAATTTTAATTACGCGTCTTCTGGGCGCAAGTCGATTGGGTAAAACGGTCAGCTAGTCTGCCGCACCCAATAGCTCATTTCTTGCGAACTGTTACGACTATATCATAGTCATAACGATTTTGAGTAAGCCACTGCCAGCGTGAAAAGGATAGATGGACTTAGACTAATTTACCTCCGCTTTATATTTTGAATACTTAGATTAAGCAATACTAGCCACATCATGCAAACTGGGCTAAAATTGCCCAAAATTGTCCAGAATTATAAAGATAGCAACGACACCTATGTCAGTCTTGTGCCAACGCTGACAGACTGTTTCTTACTTAACCCGCCTCAGTTTTAGACTCAAACCACCCTGGCATGCTTGATGAACGACCTAGACACACGAGAATGGCTGCTGACCAATGGATTAGGCAGTTTTGCGAGCGGCACTGTAGGCGATGCCCACACCCGGATTTATCACGGTTGGTTAGTGGCGGCGATCGCCCCACCGGGTCAGCGCACATTGCTGCTAGCTCGAATCGATGCGCATCTTTATCTGGCAGGGCATGGGTTCCCCTTGAGCACAAACTACTGGGGCAGCGGCACCATTGAGCCACAGGGGTATAAGCTGCTGCAATCGTTTCACACCGACCCCGTACCCACTTGGACTTGGGGCACAGACGACTGGCAGCTGACTCGGCAGCTGATGATGACACATGGTGTGCTGGTTGATGAGTCCACTAATGGCGCACCTCAGTTTCGCCATCAGATTTATATTCGCTATCGCTATGAGGGGCAGGAATCGGCATTGCTCAATTTGCGACCCCTCACGGGCGATCGCAACTTTCATCATCAGCAACACGCCGACCCAGACCTGCAAATCTCGCAACTGGTCGAGCCACACCGGGTCTCGCTGCAAGCGACGCGTAAGCATTGGGTGGGCACGTCTTGGCAACTGAGTTGGAGCAAAGGCACCTATTACCCCGATGATGTGTGGTACTGGAATTATTGCTATCCCCAAGAAACCCGACGGGGGTTGGGCGATCGCGAAGACTTGCATAGCCCCGGATACCTCAACGCTAGCCTACAACCGGGCGAAAGCCTAACGCTAGAGGCTCGCGTTCGGCTGACGAATCCTAAATATCCGTTTGCCCCACCTGCCGATCACACCTTTGATCAAGCCCTGCAAGCTGAGCAAGCCCGACTGAGCAAAATCTTTGCTCCGCTATGGTCAAACCCAAGTTCCGCCCACTCGACCTGTTTTAAGAAACTGCTCCAGGCCAGCGATCAGTTTATTGCATACCGCGCCTCGATTGCAGGCCCCACAGTCATTGCAGGCTATCACTGGTTTAGCGACTGGGGACGCGATACGTTGATTGCACTACCTGGCTTAGCGCTAGCCACCAAGCGGTTTGACCTGGCGCGCGGCGTGCTGGAGACGTTTAGCAAATATTGTCAGGGTGGATTAATTCCTAATACCTTTCCCGATAACGGCGCTCACCCGGCTTACAACAGTATTGATGCAGCGCTGTGGTGGATTGAAACGCTAGGACTATACCTGGAGGCCACCCAAGATTGGGATTTTCTGGTCACTCAATACCCTACAGTCCGGCGGATTTACAAATCCTTTGCCACTGGCACCTCCTATAACATCCGGATTGACGCGCTGGATGGATTAGTCACCTGGGAAGCTCACGGTTTCGCCCTGACCTGGATGGATGCGGTGGTTGATGGCGAAACGGCAACACCCCGGCAGGGTAAGGCGATCGAAATCAATGCGCTGTGGTATTCCAGCCTGTGCTGGGCGCAGCAGTGGGCAGAGCGGCTGAGCCAGAAGGTGACGGCAGCAGATGAGTCGCCCAATTACGAAAATCACGCCCGTCATTTTGCTCAGCAGGCAGAGCAAGTGCGAGGCTCGCTGCAAAAGTTTTGGAATGCCCGCCAAAATTATTTTTATGACCTGATTGATCCAGGCGATATTCCCAATTCGCAGGTGCGTCCCAATGCCGTGATTGCCCTATCTCTGAGCCACTGTGGGTTTACGGCAGACCATGCTCAGCAAGCTTTAAAAACCGCGCGCGATCGCCTCCTGACGCCCTACGGCTTGCGCTCCCTCGACCCGGCTGATCCCCAGTATGTAGGGCGCTACATTGGCGATCCCCGCCACCGCGATCATGCCTACCATCAAGGCACGGTCTGGAGTTGGCTGATTGGCCCGTTCATTCGCAGTTGGACTCGCTTTTTCCCAGGTGAGCCGCTGCCCTGGAATCCACAGCCCTTACTGGAGCACTTTGAGCACGACGTCTGCCTGGGATCGATTTCTGAAATTTTTGATGGCAATGCGCCTCATACTGCTCAAGGGGCGATCGCCCAAGCCTGGTCGGTAGCAGAATTGTTGCGCCATTGGAATGACGTTGCAGGCGGTTTGAACTAGACTGCACACGATTGATAGCGCGGGTGTCAACCCCCAGATTATTTAGAGATTATTTAGAGCAATCCCCGCTGCTTCAGTCGGGCTAGCGCATCTTCTGCCGCCTGCTTTTCGGCCTCTTTTTTACTGCGCCCCCAGCCTTCTCCGACGAGGCGATCGGCTATATGCACCTTGGCAGCAAACTCAGGAGCGTGATCCAGCCCACCACTTTTGACTGTGGCATAAACGGGAGTGATAGCACCCACATGCAGATGCACCCATTCTTGCAGGCGGTTTTTGGCGTCAATGATCGACCCAGACATCACCAGCGTTTCCGACACCGAGATAAACAACTCCTCCACCAGAGGGCGCACGGCCTCAATGTCACCCTGGTCGAGATAATAGGCTCCCACGACGGCCTCAAAGGCACTGCTCAGCAGATTTTCGTTGGTGTATCCCCCCTCTTGAGCCGCCCCTTTGCTCAGCCGCAGCCGCACGTCTAAACCAACGGCGATCGCAAACTGAGCCAGCTGCTGCTCGTTGACCAGTGCCGATCGCCGTCGAGTCATCTCGTCTTCAGCCATGGCCGGGTCGCACCGATACAAATACTCTGCACTTAAAAACGTCAGCAGCGCATCGCCCAAAAATTCTAGCCGTTCATTATCCTCAGTTTCGCCTGGGTTTTCGTTGAGGTAAGAGCAATGTGTTAGCGCCTGTCGCAATCGGGTTTCGTCGCGAAATTCTAGGAGTGGATGCATAGGTGTCTGGCGATCGCGGCTCTCAACTAATATCACCGGTTCAAAGTGCTCTACGCCTGGAAAGGGATCATAAAAGTGGTGCAGCAGCGCCTTCCACTGCTGATATTGGGGCGATCGCCTAAATCCAATCGTGTGCGCCTCCAGGGTTTCCCATTGCACCAGCAATAAATATTTGCCCTGCACTTCCAGGCAGCGATGCAGGTCATGGGACAGGTACCCTCGAATGGAGGCAACTAAACTAGATGCCTGCCGAAAAGCGGCTTCAAACTCGTCCTCCAAGCCGGGTTTAACCTGTAGCGCCACCGCTTCAAGAATCATAGGTTTCGTCCTGGTTGGGGGACGTCGATCCAGCAGCCAGACTGGTGAGACTGGTGCGTTAAGTCAATCAGCCGTTGGGAGTTGATCCCATCTGCCAGGGAAGGGGCGATCGCCTGCCCTTGATCGATGGCGTTGACCCAATTGTCTACTACTCGGATAAACGGAGCAAGGCGACCGTCGGCATAGGTTTGAGGGAAGGCAAGGCGTTCAGGAATCTCTAGTTCCACCAGGGGCTGCCCCGCCGAAGCTGCCCACAGCTTAAACCCATGCACATAGTCGCTTTGGTGGTCGCTGCCCAAAATTAGCGTGCCGCTATCGCCATACACTTCCAGCCAATGCCCCCGCCCCTGATAGGTCACAGTACTCAGCGTCACCTGGCAGGGAGTACCATCGCTCAGCTCTAGGGCAATGCTACAGGTATCGTCCGAATCGACTGGCTTTAGCTCGCCTGTTGCCGGGTCAGGCCGGGTGGGGATCGTAGTGCTGAGGCGACCGCTCAGTCCTTGCACGCCGCCAAATAGCCAGATCAGATAATCAAACGTGTGAGAACCGAGGGCACCCAGCGCTCCACCGCCTTGATCTTTACGGGCATACCAATTCCACGGACGGCTAGCATCGGCGCGTCCCAGCACCAGCCAATCGACCTTCACCAGCCGCTTGTGCCCGACATAGCCCTCGGCCAGCAGCTCTGCCAGTCGCATCCAAGCTGGCACAAACCGAAATTCAAAATCGAGCGCTGTAATTGAGTGATGGGCGATCGCCAGTTGCTGCAATGCTTCTGCTTCCTGCACCGTTATCGTGGTCGGCTTTTCCAACAGCAAATGCTTACCCGCCGCCAACACCAGCCGTGCCTGCTCATAGTGCAAAAATGGCGGCGTCGAAATACTCACCGCTTGCACCTGGGGCAGCGCCACAGTTTCGTCTACCGTTTGGCAGGCGTGGGGAATGCTGTGAGCGTGGGCGATCGCCTGCGCCTTGGCCAAATCCCGATGCTGCACCGCCACCACCCGAGTCCGAGGATGCGCCTGCAAGCCAGGAATATGAATCTTTTGGCCGAAGCCAGTACCGATGACGGCAACACCAATGGAAGTAGACATGGAGGTTAGGCTAAGAGTTTAATAATTTGCTTAAAATGAAACACTGTCCATTCATCCCTCATCCTACGCTTCGCGAACGGCAAAGCCGAACATCCCTCATCCTTCATCCCTCATCCCTCATCCTTCATCCCTCATCCTTTCTCCCCACCATCACCCCAAACCGAATCAGCCCCCGCTTATAGCCCTGCTGCATCAAGCCCAGCGACAGGGCAGCTTGAATCGTAGTCCAGCCAGAACGGAGCAGGCCGAAAACGGCAGCAGGGGTAATGGCAGAGTCGATCACCACATCCCAGAACGGCGCAACGGCCTTAGACCAGTCGTCGGTACGAAGAGCCTGGAACTGAAGCGATTGGGCGATCGCCTCATACTCTGGCAAAGAAATCACATAGGGCAGGCAATAAACCCGATAGATCTTTTCTAAGTGGGCCTGTTCGTCAGCAGTGAGAGGGGTTTGGGGAGTAGTGGGGCGATGGCACCAGGTCGCCATCAAAAACATGCCGCCCGGTTTGAGCACCCGGTGGCATTCTTGCAGAAACTGCACTTTGTCGGGCATGTGTTCGCCGCTCTCCATCGACCAGACCAGGTCAAAGGAGGCATCGGCAAAGGGCATATGCAGGGCATCGGCCACCTGAAACTGGGCGCGGGTTTGCAACCCTGCGGCCTGTGCTCGTTCAGTGGCGCGATCGGCCTGGACGGGGCTGAGGGTGATCCCCGTGGCATTTGCGTTGAATTTTTCGGCCAAATAAAGCGAACTGCCGCCAATCCCACAGCCCACGTCCAAAATATCGCTGGCCTGCTGCACATCACCCCAACGCAAAAATTCTTCGATTAGGTCAATTTGAGCCTGTCGGCGCTCTTTGCGATCGCCCCCGTCCACCCCGTAATAGCCGTGGTGCATGTGTTCTCCCCAAATGCTTTCCCACAAACCCGAGGACGCGTCGTAGAATTTTTGGATATCTTGTTGTAGCGATGCAGTCATAGGTTGGGGATAATCTTTTAGAAAGGATTGTAATGTTGTGGCACGAGTCCCGTTTATCTTACCTAGCTCATGACAGTTCCACGAACAATTTGCTTAGGTTTTTTGGCAGTGATTGCGATTGGGACGCTGCTGCTGCTGTTGCCCATCTCGATTCAAAGTGGTGAATGGGGCAACCCAGTCACGGCATTATTCACAACCACATCGGCAGTCTGTGTCACAGGGCTAGCCGTAGAAGACACCGGCACCTATTTCTCATTTTGGGGGCAGCTCTTTATTGTACTTTTGGTGCAGGTAGGCGGACTGGGCTACATGACGGCAACCACGCTCTTACTAATCTTAGTAGGGCGCAAGTTTGGCCTACGTGAGAAGGTCGCCATTCAGCAGTCCTTAGATATCCAGGGCATGTCTGGGGCGTTGCAGCTAGTCAAATCAATTATTGCCCTAACGCTGCTGTTGGAGCTGACAGGAGCAATTCTGATGTTTTTGGTATTTCGGCAGGAATATCCCCCCACCCGTGCCCTATGGCTAGCGATATTCCACAGCGTCAGCGCCTTTAACAATGCCGGGTTTAGCCTATTTAAAGATAGCCTAATGGGCTACGCCAAGTCGGTGCCCATTAACCTGATTGTAGGGCTGTTAATCATCCTCGGAGGCATTGGCTATCAGGTGATGATGGAGTTCTACCTGTGGGGGCGCGATCGCTTAGCTCGAAAGCCCACACGCCAGGTGTTTTCACTCAACTTCAAAATTGTTACCAGCACCACCTTCGTCCTGCTGGGGCTAGGAATTTTGGCATTTTTAGTCGCAGAATCCCGCAATCCCGATACGATCGCCAACTTTAGCCCCAGCGATCAGCTCCTAGCCGCCTGGTTTATGTCAGTCACTCCCAGAACGGCTGGGTTTAATACGATCGACTACGGCAAAATGACCACCGCCGGACTGTTTATTACAACTGCTCTGATGTTTATTGGAGCTAGCCCTGGCAGCACAGGCGGCGGGATTAAAACCACCACGTTTCGGGTTTTGTTGAATTGCACAAAAGCTGTGCTGCAAGGGAAAGATGAAGTACGTTGCTATCAGCGCCAAATTCCTAACACGCTAGTTTTAAAAGCAGTTGGAGTGGTCTTCGGCTCCATGATGACGGTAATTATCGCAACTGTGCTAATTACCTTAAGCGATCCAGGCGTCGAGTTCACCCGAATTTTGTTTGAGGCCGTATCGGCCTTCGGCACAGTTGGGCTGTCAACAGGCATTACAGCTAGCATTTCTACTGCCGCCAAGCTCATACTGGTCTTGACCATGTACGTCGGTCGGGTTGGTATTTTGCTGCTCATGTCGTCGTTATTGGGCGATCCCAAGCCCACGTCCATCGATTATCCAGAAGAGAACCTTTTGGTAGGTTAAAATCGCGGTCCAGCTGTGAATCATAGTCATAGTTGATCGGTGAGGGCAAACAGTCATCTGTCCATTGATTACACAGAAATAAATAACCGCTAGCCCTTTTAATTTTTCTTAACGAAGTGATAAACCGGGGTAAGACCCTGCTAAGTTAAATGAAGCGTATTGGTCTGAGATACCCAGTCATCTGGCAAGCGTTAGAGTTTAATTTGCATTTAAGATTATCTGATTTGGGAGACCTGTTGTGAATTTGCCGTCTCTGGGATTTTTTCGTGGACTGCGTACGGGAAGCAAGCAGTTTGCCGTCATTGGACTGGGGCGGTTTGGGCGAGCCGTGTGTCAAACGTTACACAATTTGGGCTACGAAGTCCTAGGCATTGATTCCGATGATCGATTGGTGGCACAGGCGCTAACCGACCACATTGTGTCTCACTCGTTAGCTCTAGATTCAACCGATCCAGGTGCCCTAAAAGAGTCGGGGATTTTTGAATTTGACACGGTAATTGTGGCCATTGGGAACTATATCCAAGAGAGCATCATCACCACACTCAACGTGAAGGAAGGTGGCGTTCCCCATGTAGTCGCCAAAGCCTCAACCGAAATTCACGGCAAGCTGCTCAAACGAGTAGGTGCCGACCAAGTCGTGTTTCCAGAGCATGAAATGGGCTGTGCGCTGGCTCGTACCCTCACCCGTCCCGGCATTTTAGAACGGTTTGAGCTTGACCCAGACACCAGTATTGTAGAAATGGTGGTACCCCACGTCTTTGAAGAAAAAACGATTGTGGAACTTGAGCTGCGATCGCGCTACGGCGTCAACTTGCTAGCCGTGTCTCAGGGCGGAAAACTAGAAGTGACGCCTAGCCCCTCACTGCGGCTGAGGAAAGGCGAAATGATTGTCGTGATTGGTGCTAACAAAAGCATCGATCAGCTACCCGTTTGAGGATGATCCATGCAAGTCATTGGTTTAATCAGCGGCACCTCAGTCGATGGCGTTGATGCCGCTCTGGTAGACATTACCGGAGACGGTACTGCTATTAGCGTTGAACTGCTAACCGGAGCCACCTATCCCTATCCAGCCAGCTTGCGATCGCACATTCTCGACGTATGCGCCGGCAAGCCCCTATCGATGGCCGAATTTGCCGAACTTGATGACGCGATCGCCCATCAGTTTGCCCAAGCTGCCTTACAGATCCAAGCCACCCATCCCACCGCCACCCTGATCGGCTCCCACGGCCAAACCGTCTTCCACAAACCACCTCAACCCATATCGGCTGATTCATCTCTGTCTCTTCCTCCTACTGCTACGCAGCAGCAAGCTATCTCCCCTCCCTTCCCCTTGGGCTATAGCCTACAGCTCGGAAGGGGTGCGCTAATCGCCAGCTTGACGGGCATTTCCACCATTAGCAACTTTAGAGCAGCAGACATTGCGGCAGGTGGCCAAGGGGCACCCTTGGTATCTCCGATTGATGCCTGCCTGCTAGGACATCCCACCCTCAGCCGCTGTATCCAAAATATTGGCGGCATTGGCAACGTCACCTACCTGCCTGCTCAACCGCAGCGGCATGGGCAAAGTCCGATCTCTTCATCTCAGATTGTGGGTTGGGATACCGGCCCTGGCAACGCGCTGCTCGATCTGGCAGTGCATCAGCTCTCTGAGGGCACCCAATCCTACGATCAAGACGGCAGCTGGGCAGCATCGGGAACACCGGATCAATCGCTCGTCGCCCATTGGCTACAGCACGATTTTTTTTACCAACCGCCGCCCAAATCGACGGGCAGAGAGCTATTTGGTCAGGCGTATTGGGATCAGTGCGCCCTAGATGCCACAGCCGCCACCCTCAGCTCAGCCGACCTGCTAGCCACCCTCACCGAACTGACGGCAGCTGCGATCGCCCATAGCTACCACACGTTCCTCCCCCAAATGCCAGATCAGGTGCTGATCTGCGGCGGCGGCAGTCGCAATCGCTACCTAATGCAGCGGTTACAGACACTGCTCAGTCCCAGTGTAGTCTTGACCACCGATGACGCTGGGCTAAATGCCGATTTTAAGGAGGCGATCGCCTTCGCAGTGTTAGCGTATTGGAGGATGCATGGTGTTCCCGGTAATTTGCCGGAGGTGACAGGTGCCCAACAACCTGCGCTTCTAGGAGAAATCCACATGGCAGGCTAATCGTCCCGTGTTAGCATTACTTGCCAGCTACACTCGCCGTCGGGATATTGCGATTAACCACTAAGGACTAGGGCTGTGTCTCACACGTTTTTAATGCAGGCCGGACGCTGGACGTTGCAAGGGAGCTGGCTCGACCGAGATACCATGCCCGTAACGGTAAAGGGCAGAATATTAATTGCATGGAGCCGAGACAACTGGTACACAATGGTCACTCGGTTAAATTTTCCGGGTATCGACCGAGATGAGATTACCTTGCAATATCGGGGCAGGCTCACGTCAGGCGATCGCCAATACACCTTCGTGCTTCAGCACAGCCTGCTAGGGCGAGTGGAAGGAGAAGGTTGGGTGGCTCCAGAATCGATCGTGCAGCGGTATTGGGTCTTAGACGATCGCCAGCGCCGTACGGGGTTTGAAACGCTCCACCGCCTGGGCGAAAATTCTTACTGTCTCTCTAGCAGCATCATGTCTGGGCATTATCTAGCCAGCACCATGGAAGCAACTGTAGAACGTCAAGGAGACCACTAGAGACGCTTTCAGCCTAGTCTTCTGCCTCTTTTAGGGCTTCTGCTGAGGCTTCTGCTGCCAGCGATTGAAGTGGCTCCAACGCATCGTCTTCCAAATCATCCATCGACTGCACAATAAACGGCAAACAGGCTCCCTTCAGCCCTCGCCGAATCCGTTCTGGCGTCCCCGGTAAAATAACAAACAGCGGTTGAGTTTGTTCTGCCGCATCGTTCAAAATGTGCTGATAGCGGGACGGCATCAGCCACTCATACCCTTTATCTAGTAGCACCTGGGTGTGCCGCCAACGCCCGAGCAAATCCGAAAAATCTTCTTCCGGACGATAAATAAAGACAAAGATCTCTATCCCTGTCTTGATTTTCCATTCGGGATCACACATTAAAACAGCCACATCGCACGGCAACCGCACAACTTCGCCAGCCCCAACCGTGGCTCCGCCCGATGTGCCCGACATCCCAGCCTGACGAACGCGAATCACAGGCAGCGGAATCGTAATCACGCTCTCATCTGGACGGCGCATGCTGGGAATCATTTCCAGGTAGGGGCGATGCTGCTTCAGTAAGGCGATCGCCCCTCGCGGGTCACTGTAATCAGCTAAAAGTTCTTCGTAGTGAAACTGCTTAGTCGCCATGACTCCAAACGATCCTCCATCGCGTCCCAATTGAAAGAAAACCTAGCCTGAACAGAAGCTGTTAATTGGTTTACTGAAAGCTGCGCTCTAGAACACTCTCAGCAGGCCAAATTGGGTCTCGCACAATCGGGACTCGCTACAGTTCTCGTTGATGCTGTCTATTTGATGTTGTCCATCACCGCAAACATCGGCAAATACATTGCCACCAAGATTGACCCGACCATACCGCCCAAAAACACAATCATGATCGGTTCCATAATACTAGTCAGAGCTTTTACCGCTTGCTCTACCTCATCTTCATAAAAGTCGGCCACCTTCATTAGCATTGTGTCGATTTCTCCCGTCTCTTCCCCAATGCTCATCATTTGAATCGCCATGATGGGGAAAACCTGCTCCCGTTGCAGGGCTAGACTAATCATGCCGCCCGACTGTACTTCCCGTCGCGCTTCATCGACCGCATTCGCAATCACCTGATTGCCAGCCGTATCTCGCACAATTTCCAATGAGGTCAAAATAGGGACTCCTGAGCGAGACAATGCCCCAAAGGTGCGGCAAAACCGAGCTGTACAGCTTTTTTGAATCAAATCTCCAAACAGCGGCATTTTCAGGGAAAAGCGATCGATCGTTTCGCGGCCGACTCGTGTCTTGTAATACTGCCGATACGCAAACGCCAAAACCATGACAACAATAATCAGTGCAATAGAATAAATTGGAGTTCGTAGAATATTGCTGATATTTAGCATAATTTGCGTAAACATAGGCAACTCAGCATCTAGTTCTTCAAAAATGCCCGCAAAGATGGGCAGTAAGAAAATTGTCATTCCCAAAAACACCAGCAGCGCAATAATGCCTACTGTGATAGGGTATGCCATCGCAGATTTAATCTGGTTTTGCAAGCGGGCAACATCTTCTAGAAGTTTTGACAGACGGTTGAGTACGTCATCCAGCACCCCACCCACTTCGCCCGCCTGGATCATACTGACGTAAAGGCCGTCAAAGCACTGAGGATGCTTGCGCATGGCATCAGACAGGTTGGTACCCTGCTGCACATCAGAGCTAATCTCCTGGAGAGCCCGCTTCAATTTGGGATTGGGACACTGATCCGCTAGCACCCCCAACCCTCGAACTAACGCCACCCCTGCATTCACAAGGGCCGCAAACTGACGAGAAAAGATGGCCTTGTCCTTGACAGTGACTTTCACCATCGAGTTTTGAATCTGCTTCAAGTCGAGTGTATTCAGGATCTCAAAGAAACTCCGATCTTGAGTCAGCTCTTGCACAAACAACCCCTGCTCCCTCAAACTAGAGCGCGCCTCTGCGGGAGAAGGGGCTGAAATCTTCCGCTTGACGGGATTGCCCTTAGAATCTCGGGCGCGAACAACATAGGTTTGCATGGCGGTTTTAGAAAAGTGGTTAAAACTATCTGAGGATTAAAAATACTGCTAGGGTCTACCCGCCATCGACGCCCCAGGCCGCGCCGAACCAGCAGGCTGAACGCCGCCGATTAACCGCTGCAATTCATCAGGACGAGATGTTTTCGACATGGCGGCTTCAAACGAAATCAGCCCAGCTTTGTACTGATCTGCCAGCACCTTTTCCAAGGTTTGCATGCCAAGTTTGCCCCCAGTTTGAATTGCAGAGTAAATCTGAGCCGTCTTGCCTTCTCGAATTAGGTTAGAGATTGCGGGCGTGATCACCATGATCTCTTGAGCCATGATCCGCCCAAACTCATTCGGCTTAGGATTCTTGCGGGGCACTAAAGTCTGGCTAAAGACACCCACTAGCGAGTTAGACAACTGCACGCGCACCTGAGTTTGACGTTCGGTGGGAAACACGTCAATAATTCGGTCTACGGTTTGGGCAGCAGAGCTAGTGTGTAGAGTACCAAAAACCAAGTGTCCGGTTTCTGCGGCCGAGATCGCCAGCGCAATCGTCTCCAAATCTCGCATTTCTCCGACCAAAATAATATCGGGATCTTCCCGCAGCGCCGCCTTTAGTGCGTTAGCGAAGCTCTTAGTGTCTTCTCCCAATTGCCGTTGGTGGATTAAGCTCTTAACTGGCTCATAGACAAATTCAATCGGATCTTCCACCGTCAAGATGTGCTCAGCACGGGTGCGATTGATTAAGTCAATCATGGCGGCCAAGGTTGTCGTTTTACCAGAACCCGTTGGCCCCGTTACTAGAATCAACCCTCTAGGCTTTTCCGCCATTTCCCGAACCACATCAGGGAGTCCCAACTTTTCAAAGTTAGGAATTTTGGAACTCAGTGCTCGTAGACAAGCCGCATAGGTGCCGCGATCTTTGTAGACATTGACGCGAAACCGAGCCAATCCTTTGACACCATAGGAGCAATCGAGTTCCCAGTTTTGCTCAAGGTTTTTACGCTGAGTGTTGTTGAGCATGCTGAAGATCAGGCGTTGACACTCTTCAGCCGTCATCGGCTCATCACCAATTGGCGTCAGGTGTCCGTTGATCCGAAAATAGGGCGACAATCCAGCCGAAAGGTGCAAATCTGACCCTCCCATCTCGATTAGCTGTTCCATCAAATCTTCGATCATCAATTCCATAGTGCTCGCTCCTTCCGCCAAAATGAAGTAATCTTGCTGAAAATTAAATCTAAGAACTATGAAAATCTAAGTCTAAAAACTACTCTTGAAATCGCGGTGTAGTGCAATAGGGACAGTCTAGCCATTCTTGCTTTAGCTCAGCACCACAGGTACGGCAGGTGAGCGAGGTTTTGCGTTTGGCCTTCAGCTCCGATTCCAATCCAGTATCGGTAAACGTGACCCGCTCTACCTCTTCCAGGGTAGTCGCTCCTTGCCGCACCAAGTTCAAACTGTAAGACAGCAGGGTTTTCATCCCTTCTTCCACTGCTACTTCCTTGATTCGCTCAGTCGGAGCACTCTCCGTAATCAGGCTCTGTAACTGCTCTGTGATCCGCATAACTTCGTAGACGCCGCAACGCCCTTTATAACCAGAGCCTTTACAGCTTGGGCATAGGGTATTGTTGGCCCGAGCTGTTTGAATTTCATCGACCTGTAGTTCATTGGATTTATAAAAGATCACTTCAGCTTCTCTAGAAGCGGAGAGCCCAAATCGCGCTAGTTCCTCACTAGAGGGGTTGTAGGGAATCCGGCATTCAGAGCATACTCGCCGCATCAGTCGCTGAGCTAGCACCCCGATGAGGGAGCTAGAGACCATGAACGTTTCTACACCCATTTCTTCAAGACGGGCGATCGCACTGGCCGCATCGTTAGTGTGTAGGGTTGTTAGCACTAGGTGACCCGTCAAAGCAGCTTCAATCGCAGTTTTTGCCGTCTCCCTGTCGCGCGTCTCACCCACCAGAATCACATCTGGATCTTGTCGGAGGAAGGCGCGCAAGATCGAGGCAAAGTCCATGCCTTTTTCTCGAATCACCTGAACCTGAGTAATCCCTGGAAGCGAATATTCAATCGGATCCTCGGCTGTACTGATATTGACCCCAGGACTGTTGCGCTCCGACAAAGCCGAGTAAAGCGTTGTCGTTTTACCAGAACCCGTAGGGCCAGTCACCAAAATCAGCCCAAAGGGACGCGCCACCATATCTTGAACAATATTCAAGGTCTCGGGATCAGTAATCAGTTTATCCAACCCTAACTGGGTGGCCGAGTTGTCAAGAATCCGCAGCACCACTTTTTCGCCGTAGCGGCTGGGCAGCGTATTGACCCGAAAATCTACCTTACGGCCATCAAAAATGCGTCGGATGCGCCCATCTTGAGGCATCCGACGCTCGGCAATATCCAACTCAGCGATAATTTTGAAGCGTGCTGTCACGGCAGGAATAATTTTCTTAGGCAGCGGCTCAAACCCCTCTCGAAGTACCCCATCCTTCCGGAAGCGAATTCTTAAGTGTTCCTCTTGAGGCTCGACGTGGATATCAGACACTCCATCTTGCAGAGCCTTGACCAAAATCTTGTTGACTAAGGCTATGACTGGAGCGGCTTCAGCATCTTGTAGAGCCGCATCCAAGTTGGCCTCAAGATCGTCACCTGGCTCTTCTAGGTCAAGATAATCTAAGCTTTCTAAGTCACCTTTGACATCTACCTTAGACTGGAAATCTCGCTGTTTTTGACGTTCAACCTGCTCGTCTAAATACTGGGAAATGATGCGCTGATAGTCTTCAATGGTGATGACCATCCGCTGCAACGCCAGATGCTGGGGTCGAAGAATTCGATTCAAATCATCTTGAGCCGCTAGATCGTCTGGGTCTGCCATTGCAATCAGCACTGACGAAGGAGTGCCTTCTGTGCGAGACAGCGGCACCAGGCGATAGCGGCGGCACAGATCTACAGGAATCAAGGTGTCAATTAGCTGGCTAACTTGACTAGTCGAAATTTGGCTAATTTCAGGATCGAGAGATTCTACACCGTAAAGAATTTTAAGCTCAAACAGCTGCTGCTTCTTGTATTGGCGCAGCAAGTCGGGCGGCAGCTGCTGCCCGGTGATCATCTCTAAAACTTCGGTCAACGGTCTGCCAGTCTTGCGACTCTCAACCAAAGCCTGCTGCATTTGGTCATTGTTGACGTAGCCAGCTTGGATGAGCTTGTTGCTAAAGGGAGAAAAATTATGCTGAACGACCAGGGCGCGCCGTTGAGAGGAAGAGTTAGCCATAGCTGATGCCGAAGTTCCTTATAGCCTTTATGGAGTAGTCCCGACGATCTTTAAAATCGAGAGTGAGCAGTTTTAGAGTCAGCTTTTATCTAAGGTGTTGACCAAACTCAGCAAATTTGACGTGAAACCGACAAATTTTGAGCCGAGCGGTCTAAACATCCTAAAAAGCGTTTAAGAAATAAAAATCTACAGGTGCATGGGGAAATGCAGTAGAACCCAATCTCTTTGCTGGACTGAGGCTGTAATGTGATAAAACGGCACTCCAGGAGACAACAGATCCCCCAGTTCATCCCCAGTCACATGCCATCGTCTTACATCCCAAAGATATATCAATCTTTAATGAAGTTTCAGAATTTTAGTAGGCTGACCGTTGACCTCTTAAAGATAAAGGCTAGGGCAATTGTAAGAGGACTTAACGCCGGAAAGCTCTCAGAACGGAAAGCTGCAAGTTGTAAACTCAAGCATTCCCCAGGAAGACGAATAAAATATCGTTAGTGGGTTACGCTTAGTAAAGCGATGCTGGGCGGTTGCGACTAGCCAAATCCATGCTTAATACATTGCTGGATATTTTAGGATACCTAGCTGTCTAAGTATATGAAGTCTGGCAAGTGCATCTTGATTTATGATGCATCTTGTATAGCATAGGCCAGCCTAAATCGCTGAATCATAAGATTCTTAGTGCTGGAATTTCTGAAATATTTGGTACACAATGATTGACGAAGAGAAGCTGTTAGAAGACGTGCAAGAAGCGATGGCTGAGGCTTCGGATGTGTTGAAAGTGGTGGATGGTGAGAGCATGGCTGTTGAGACAAATCAGGTGGATGATGAATCCATTAAGGGTTCTGAGGCGTTGGCGAATAAAGAGACCGTAGACTCTACGCTTGAGGTTGAAGCTGAAGTGATTGAGACTCCTGAGGGAGTAGAGAAACAGCCCGACGTGGTGGCTCTGACTCAAGAACTTGAGGCGCTTAAGCTTCAATCAGAGGAGCGTACGGGTCAATTCATGAGGATTGCAGCGGATTTTGAAAATTTTCGTAAGCGGACTCAGCGAGAAAAAGAAGAGCTAGAACAGCAGATTAAGTGCAGCACTGTAGTAGAGTTGCTGCCCGTTGTAGATAATTTTGAGCGGGCGCGATCGCAAATTAAGCCGCAAGGTGAAGAGGCGATGGCAATTCATAAGAGCTATCAGGGCGTGTATAAAGATCTAGTGGATCGGCTGAAGCGGATTGGCGTGGCACCGATGCGCTCTGAAGGTAAGGATTTTGATCCAAACATGCACGAAGCTGTAATGCGGGAATCTACTCATGAGTTCCCAGAGGGCACGGTCATTGAGGAACTCGTACGAGGCTACCTCCTAGGAGAGCGCGTATTGCGGCATGCTATGGTCAAAGTAGCGGCGTTACCTGAGTCAGAAGACGATTCGCAGCAAGGCGAAGCGGGGATGTCTGAGGTCTGATAGTCGGGTAGAGTAAAAGATGGGGGAGTTCTATTTGATACTTAAGCAGATCGAATCTGACTAGGTCTGTTGGTGTTGTTAAGCCACGCTTTTTCGATTTGGTTCAGGGAGCGATCGCAGAGTTTTTTATCTGAGCTGCTCAAAGTTGTGGGCATTTGCGGAATACTCTGCTAGAAATGAGTTCAGTTGTTCCACAGAGTTGCACTCATTCACTTGAATACATGGACAGCCGCTAATTATGGGAAAAGTCATTGGTATTGACCTGGGCACAACAAACAGCTGTGTTGCTGTGCTAGAAGGCGGTCAACCTGTCGTTATTGCCAACTCTGAAGGCGGGCGAACTACGCCCAGCATTGTGGGCTTTGGCAAAAGCGGCGAACGCCTTGTGGGACAATTGGCAAAACGGCAAGCCGTAACCAATGCAGAAAACACCATTTTTAGCATTAAGCGGTTCATTGGTCGCCGCTGGGATGACACCACAGCAGAGCGGACTCGAGTCCCCTATAACTGCGTGCGCGGCAAAGACGACACCGTAGATGTTCAAATTCGAGGTCGCAGCTATACCCCTCAAGAGGTATCAGCCATGATCTTACAAAAGCTGAAGCAAGATGCTGAAAACTACTTGGGAGAGCCTGTCACTCAGGCGGTGATTACTGTTCCTGCCTACTTCACCGACGCCCAGCGGCAAGCCACTAAAGATGCTGGCACCATTGCTGGGCTTGAAGTTCTTAGAATTATCAACGAACCCACCGCCGCCGCCCTTTCCTACGGGTTAGACAAACAAGATCAAGAACAGAGTGTTTTGGTGTTTGACCTAGGCGGTGGTACGTTTGACGTGTCTGTCCTTCAGCTAGGCGATGGCGTTTTTGAAGTCAAAGCCACCTCAGGGAATAACCACCTAGGCGGCGACGATTTTGACAACTTTGTAGTGCGCTGGCTGATGGATTGCTTCCAAACCCAGGAAGGAATTGACCTTTCAACTGACAAAATGGCGCTTCAACGCCTCCGAGAAGCTGCTGAAAAGGCGAAAATTGAGCTTTCCACTATACTGAACACCACAATTAATTTGCCCTTTATCACGGCAGATGAGACCGGGCCAAAACATCTAGAGATGGAGCTATCGCGCGCCAAGTTTGAAGACTTAGTCAGCACCTTGGTAAAAGACACGATTGAACCCGTCACCCAAGCACTGAAAGACTGTGGGTTAACCCCTGATCAAATTGACAAGATTATTTTGGTTGGTGGGTCAACCCGAATTCCGGCGGTGCAAGACGCAATCAGAGAGCACTTTAGCGGCAAACCTCCTGATCGCTCCGTTAATCCCGATGAGGCTGTAGCACTAGGGGCGGCGATTCAGGCAGGTGTTTTAGGCGGCGAAGTCAAAGATCTATTGCTGTTAGATGTGACCCCCTTGTCTTTGGGGATTGAGACCCTGGGTGAGGTCTTTACAAAAATTATTGAACGAAACACAACCGTACCAACCAGCAAAACACAGACCTTTTCAACGGCAACAGATGGTCAAACATCTGTTGAGATCCATGTGTTGCAGGGCGAGCGCGCTCTAGCGAAAGATAATAAGAGCCTAGGTAAATTTCAGCTAACAGGTATCCCTCCTGCGCCTCGGGGAGTGCCGCAAATTGAGGTGTCGTTTGAGATCGACGCCAATGGCATCCTTCAAGTGTCAGCCCGCGATAAAGGCACCGGTCGAGAGCAAAGTATCCGCATTAGCAATACTGGCGGTTTAAGCGAAGCTGAAGTGGAGCGGATGCGTCAGGAAGCGGAAATGTATGCCGAGGAAGATGGGGTACGTCGGCAGTTAATTGAATATCGCAACCAAGCAGACATCTTGTTCACCAACTATGAAACAACGCTGCGCGATAATGGTGACCTGATCCCCGAATCTTACAAGGCTCAAGCGGCGGAGAAAGTGGCGGAATTGCGGTCAGCGATCGCCGATCGTGCCATTAGCCTAGAGGCAATGAAAGATCGGCTTGACTCCCTGCAACAGGCTCTGTTTGCACTAGGCTCTGCCGTTTATCAACAAACTATTGAGCCAGAGGACGACTATGACGAGGATGGCATAGAACATGCCACAGCCGTCTGGGCCAATGGAAACGGCGAACTACCAATCGATCCCTCAGAAGAGTATGATGAGAGCTACAACTTTGAGAATGACGAAACGGTAACAGCCGATTACGAAGCGGTCGATTGACGCCTAGGCTAAACTTATTGGCCTTGCTTCAGATCTACTCGAAACTTCGCTAAGTTCAGAGCCGAGCTGAAGCCAGGTTCTTCGGTCGGTTTAAGATCTATTCGTTACGATGTAAGCGGTAGGGTTTCATTGAGTAAAATCTTAACCTTCAGCTGACTGATTCCTTTTTCACCCTCTTCTAGCAGCGCTCTATGCCCCGTGACTACTACGAAATCCTTGGCGTCTCCCGTGATGCAGATAAAGAGGATGTTAAGCAAGCCTATCGCCGACTCGCGCGCAAATATCATCCTGACGTCAACAAGGAAGAGGGAGCAGAGGAGCGGTTCAAGGAAATAAACCGAGCATACGAAGTGCTTTCGGAACCAGAAACCCGCGCCCGCTACGATCGCTTTGGAGATGCTGGAGTTAGCTCAGCCGGTGGCGCAGGATACCAAGACCTTGGCGATATGGGCGGCTTCGCCGATATTTTCGAGAGCTTTTTTAGTGGCTTCTCCAATGCCCCAGGCCAGCAGACTCGACGGCGAACGGGACCGATGCGAGGCGACGACCTGCGTCTAGATCTAAAATTAGACTTTCGAGAAGCCGTATTTGGCGGCGAGAAAGAAATTCGCATTAGCCACTTAGAAACCTGTAATACCTGCACAGGGTCGGGGGCAAAGCCTGGTACGCGACCTAAGACCTGCGGTACATGTGGTGGCTCTGGGCAGGTGCGCCGCGCTACTCGTACTCCCTTTGGCAGTTTTACCCAAGTTTCTACTTGTCCCACCTGCAATGGCGGGGGTCAGGTGATTGAGGACAAATGCGACGTTTGCGGCGGCAGCGGGCAGAGACAAGAAGCCAAGAAACTGAAGATTACGATTCCGGCCGGAGTAGACAACGGCACTCGGCTGCGAATTTCATCTGAAGGGGATACGGGTCAACGCAGTGGCCCTGCTGGTGATTTATATGTTTACCTCTTCGTCAATGAGGATGCCGAATTTCAACGCGATGGCATCAATATCTTGTCGGAACTAAAAATCAGCTATTTGCAGGCAATTCTGGGCTGTAAGCTAGACGTGAGCACGGTCGATGGCCCTATAGAAACTACCATTCCGCCAGGGATACAGCCCGGCACCGTTTTAACTTTAGAAGATCGCGGCGTACCGCGATTGGGCAACCCCACCAGTCGGGGGGATCATTTGATGACCGTGTCAGTAGACATTCCAACGCGAGTGTCTGCTGAAGAGCGAGAACTATTAGAGAAACTGGCCAAAATTCGGGGCGATCGCGTGGGTAAAGGGGGTAAGGGCTTGCTTGACAACCTATTTCACAAGTCATGAGCCAGTCTCCTTCTCCAGCGGTGAGTTCACCGCAGCTACCCGATGCCAAGCTGGACCTACGGGGGACACCCTGCCCCATTAACTTTGTGCGCACGAAGCTGCGGCTAGAAAAAATGGCTCCTGGTGCAGTGCTAGAAGTGTGGCTAGATCCAGGTGAACCAATTGAGCAAGTACCCGATAGTCTCAAAATGGAAGGGTATGCTATTGAGCAATTGGAAAATCGGACGGACTTTTTTATCCTGAAAGTTCGCTGCCCCGCATAGGGTAGTCATGCCAAACCCCAAAGCAGCCGAGGTTAACGTCATCGCGCCGCTCTCCATCGATCAGGGTCAGATAGATCATGAGGACAGCGGTTCACTTTGTGGAACCGTAATCGCAGTTCAAGCCAACTATTATTGGGTGCAGTTTGAGCCAAGCACCCTACCCGTTGCCGTACTCACAGCCGCTCAAGGTGACGACGTGTTACTGCTGTGTACTCGCCGCAGTCGTCTGAAAAAAATTGGGCAACAGGTGATGGTGGGCGATCGCGTTCAGGTGGAAGAAGCCGATTGGGCAGGCGGACGGGGAGCGATCGGCCAAGTGCTGCCTCGCCACAGTGAATTAGACCGCCCACCCATGGCCAACGCTGACCAGATTTTGCTGGTATTTGCCCTAGCAGAACCCGCACTTGAACCCGTTCAACTCAGTCGCTTTTTGGTCAAGGCAGAGTCTACCGAAATCAGCGTCTGTCTTTGCCTCAACAAGTGCGATCTAGCATCACCAGCTGACCAAAAGCACTGGGGCGATCGTCTAGCCCAATGGGGCTACACACCCCTACTGCTGAGCGTGCATCAAACCGTCGGCTTAGACGCAATCCTCCAAAACTTAAGCGGCAAAACCACCGTTGTGTCTGGGCCTTCGGGCGTTGGGAAATCCAGCTTACTGAACGCGCTGATTCCCGCTGTCGATCTGCGGGTGGGTACAGTTTCGGGCAAGCTGCTGCGCGGTCGTCATACAACCCGCCACGTAGAACTGTTCAAATTGCCCACAGGCGGCCTGCTAGCAGACAGTCCCGGCTTCAATCAGCCCGATTTGGACTGCACCCCCACCACGCTCATTCACTGCTTCCCAGAGGCGCGACGGCGCTTAGAGGGCGACGCCTGTCAATTTAGCAATTGCCTGCACCGAGACGAACCAGGCTGCGTGGTGCGGGGCGACTGGGAACGTTATGAACACTACCGCATCTTTTTAGAAGAAGCGATCGCGCGTCAAAGCAGCTTCGAGCGCAGCCGCGATGCCGAAACCACGACGAAGCAAAAAAGCGGGGATGATGGGCAAATCAGCACTGAACCAAAATTAGAAGCTAAAAAATATCGCCGCCCCTCTCGTCGCACTGAGAAGCAGCTGCTGCTGGGATTGTACTTAGAGGAAGGAGAAAAGGATGAAGGGGACTAGAAGAAGCCTTTGGAGCGCTATAGAATGCTGCCTCTGAAGCTCTCAACTTTCCCAGAAATTTCTGCGATCGCCCGAAATGTTACAGATTGCAACATATAATGAGAATTAATGAAAACACGTATCTCAGAGGGTAGCAGCGTTACATGAGAGTTGCGATCGCCGGAGGAGGATTAGCAGGGCTTTCCTGCGCTAAGTATTTAGTAGATGCTGGGCATACACCAGTGGTGCTAGAGAGTCAGGATGTCCTAGGTGGCTTAGTTGCAGCTTGGCGTGACCAAGATGGCGACTGGTATGAAACCGGGCTACACATTTTTTTTGGGGCCTACCCCAACATGCTGCAATTGCTCAAGGAATTGGGCATTGAAGATCGGTTGCAGTGGAAAGAACACTCCTTGATCATGAATCAGCCGGAAAATCCGGGGGTCTATTCACGCTTCGATTTTCCCGATATCCCTGCGCCAATCAACGGCATGGTGGCAATTCTGGGCAACAATGACATGTTGACCTGGGAAGAGAAAATCAAGTTTGGGCTGGGACTACTTCCTGCCATGGTACGCGGTCAATCTTACGTAGAAGATATGGATCAGTACACCTGGACAGAGTGGCTGCGGAAGCAAAATATTCCTGAGCGCGTCAATGAAGAAGTGTTTATTGCGATGGCAAAAGCCCTGAACTTCATTGGCCCTGATGAAATTTCGGCCACCATCTTACTAACGGCGCTCAATCGGTTTTTACAAGAGCGCTACGGCTCTAAAATGGCATTTTTAGACGGAGCCCCTCCGGAACGGCTGTGTCAACCTTTGATGGAGTACATCACAGAACGCGGTGGTGAAGTTTATGTGCGCAAGCCTTTGAAGCAAATTCGCTTAAACGATGATGGCACGGTGCGAGAGTTTCTCATTCGGGGTCTAGATGGCGCGCCCGATGAAGTTGTGACGGCTGATGTCTATGTTTCGGCGATGTCAGTGGATGTATTGAAGGTACTGCTGCCCGAACCGTGGAAGCCCCTTGATTACTTCAGCAAGTTGGATGGCTTAGAAGGTGTCCCTGTGATCAATCTACATCTATGGTTTGACCGCAAACTCACCGACATTGACCAGCTGCTGTTTTCGCGATCGCCGTTGCTCAGCGTGTATGCCGATATGAGCAACACCTGCCGTGAGTATGCCAATCCTGATCGCTCCATGCTAGAGCTGATCTTTGCCCCTGCTAAAGATTGGATCGACAAGCCTGATGCAGAAATCGTGGCGGCAACAATGACAGAGTTGAACAAACTTTTCCCCAACCACTTCACAGGTGATCAGCCTGCTAAGCTACTTAAGTCTAAGGTTGTGAAAACGCCTCGCTCAGTTTATACGGCAACACCAGGCCGGCAGGCATGTCGTCCGAGCCAAGTCTCACCCATTGCCAATTTCTTTTTAGCTGGCAGTTACACCATGCAAAAATACCTCGGCAGCATGGAGGGAGCGGTACTTTCCGGTAAACTGGCAGCACAGGCAATTAGCCACGAGACAACTGGGGGCGAAACTGACCTGCAAATTGAGAAATTACCAGCTACGGCTCGCTAAACTAGCGTTTTTAGGTGTAATCTGCAAAAAGCGCAGAGCGATTGCTACCAGCTTGGTGCAAATTGCTGGTAGTTTTATCGTTATCTCATCCTCCAGTTCTGCAATGTAATGCTGCAATTGCCTAGACCCTCTCGAACCATGCCGCTGGTTTCTCTCGACGAAGCCTACGAACACTGCCGCCAAATTACTGAGAAGTATGCCAAAACCTTCTACCTCGGCACGCTGCTGATGCCGGAGCAAAAGCGTCGAGCCATCTGGGCAATCTACGTCTGGTGTCGTCGCACTGATGAGTTAGTCGATGGAGCAAGTGCAGAATATACAACGGATGCGACCCTAGACCAGTGGGAAGAAAACCTGGAGTCGATTTTTGTCGGTCATCCGATTGAAAATGTAGATGTAGCATTGGTCGATGCGTTGGGTCGCTTTCCGCTTGAGATTCAGCCCTTTCGAGATATGATTGCGGGTCAGCGGATGGATCTGTACCGCAACCGTTACGAAACCTTTGAGGAACTTAATCTTTACTGTTACCGGGTAGCGGGAACAGTAGGCATTATGTCGGCGGCGGTGATGGGAACCGATGTCGGTCGTCAAACGGCACCCTGGGCAACCAATCGGGAACCAGTTAACCCCATTGAGGAAGCGATCGCCCTAGGAATTGCCAATCAGCTCACCAACATTCTCCGCGACGTTGGCGAAGATGCGCGGCGCGGTCGGATCTACATCCCGTTAGAAGAACTTGCTCTGTTTGATTACACTGAGGAAGATCTGTTCAACGGGGTGGTAGACAGTCGCTGGCGCGAACTGATGCAGTTCCAAATTCAGCGTGCTCGTAAAACATTTGCGCAGGCCGAACAAGGCATTAGCTCCCTCAGCCGCGATGCTCGCTTTCCGGTCTGGACAGCTCTGATGCTGTATCGGCAAATTTTGGACGTAATTGAGCGCAATCAGTATGACGTGTTTCGCAAGCGTGCTTACGTTTCGGGGCCGCGCAAGCTGCTGAGCCTACCGTTAGCCAGACTGCGGGCAGAAGTTTTGTAGAAGACGCGTTTCTGCCTGCTGCTCTAGCAATTTACACCCGGAATGGGGCGGTCATACCAAGTGGGGGGCACTTCGTGAACCATCCTCGCAAGCAGACGCACTAGGCTTGATCAACCCGTTTTTTCAGCCGCATCATCCGTAATAGCGCCTTCCAGTTCAATGCTTTACGGTGCAGGCGTTGCTTCAGTGCCTCAGCGGCCAAGGTAAAACCACCCCCCGCCCCGTCGATAAAGTGAACCTGCCGCCCATTGCGCTCAAATACTAAACAGGTCATGAGCACCCGGTCAGAGATGTGGTGGCCGTAGACCAGATCTCCTGACCCGTAGCGCTGATCAAAATAAGCCGTTAGGGCATGGCTTTGAGCCAGACTACCCGAAATAAGCATCCGCAGTGCATCATCGAATTTTTGATAATCTGTAGCAGCAGCAACGATTTTGGGATAAAGTCCCCAATTGAAACCGTCTATTACAACCCTAAAACGAATAAACAGGCTGCCTAACAGGTTTTCAAGTCTGATTTTGCAGAGATAGAGGACGCGATTAATGTGTTTTTTTGAACCAGTTCGGATTTTTGTTTCTAGCCCTAGCTGTTTACGGCTCAAGCTTAGTTGCAGTCGGTGACCCACAATGGGATGAAAGTCTTCGCTGCTACCATAGATCTCTTGAATTTTTTCTAGAACGTCGCGGTAGGTTTGATTATTTTGGGCAGGAGTAGAGGCGATCGCCAGCACATGCAGACTCACAACCTCTTTATGCCTGGGCTGAATATCTTGCCAGCGGCATTCCAACCCTGAAAAATCAGCCTGCGGCCTGGAATTCTGTCGTTCAACGTGATAGGGGTTGGGCACCCGCCGATCTTTCACTAGTTCAGTGGCATAAGTCAGTCCACCACCAATAAAGACAGGCTGGCTGTAGAAGTCGGAAATTTTTAATTTTGCAATATTAATCTCAAACCCCGCCTGTAATACGGTAGAAACCGGCACTACTCCCACCCGTAGAACCAGATCAAACTCAGACTGAGCAACCTGCTGGGTTGCCAGCAAGGCATCTTTAGCGGCTGAGAGCAAGACCGGAGGAATCAAGATCGCGGCTCCATCGCCCCCAAACACAAAGGGAAGCTCCTGTTTGCCAGCGATATTTAAGATCGCCGCAATAGAACATGCGCCTACCAAATTAACGGCTTTATATCGCCCCGCTTCAATGGCCTGAGTGGATGCAACGATATCGGTGATCACAATGCACCAATCTTGAGGAACTGGCGTAAACTTGTGGGCATTCAGCAATTATAAATTTAGGTTTGCTAGGCAGTATACAGACATAGGAGCGAGCGTTCAAAGGAAGATCAGGGCAGTCAAGTAGATGTAGGCTCCGCGATGAAAGAAATCGTAAACTTTGC
>CASBQX010000359.1 GCA_949127925.1 Synechococcales cyanobacterium PMM_0002 | reverse complement strand
CCCGAACGGATGGTTGAGTATGCCCAAGGAGCACACCTGCGCGGTCTCAAGGTGATCATTGCCGGAGCCGGAGGGGCAGCGCACCTGCCCGGAATGGTGGCGGCTTTGACGCCCCTGCCTGTGATTGGCGTACCCGTTGCCAGCCGCCATCTACAGGGAATCGACTCCCTCTATTCCATTGTCCAAATGCCTGCGGGGATTCCAGTGGCTACGGTGGCGATCGGCAATGCCCAAAATGCGGGACTATTGGCGGTGCAAATTTTGGCCAGTCATCAACCTAGTTTGCTAGAGCAGGTGCAACGCTATCGGCAAAGTCTCTGTGCCATGGTCTCGGACAAGCAAACCAAACTGGATGCACTGGGATATGAAGCGTATTTGCGGCAAATGGGTAGCTAGAGGTCAAAATCAAACATCCAATGGGGCGGTGAAAATTTTGAACGTTTCTTTGAACATTTTAGAGAGCTACCGTCATCCTTGGCGGGTGCTTGGAACCTCAACCGTTCACGTTGTTCTTCAAGTGCCCGCTTTAGCTTGAAGTCAGGGGAAATGCTTTGAGGGCGGGCATCTCAGCCGATTGCAAGGGCGGATCTCCCTACCACCCGTGTTAAGATAGAAATGTCTTAGAAGGATATAGAGAACCACTGACCGTACACTAGTAAAGCTGTGAGGGTTATTGAGTGATTGCAATCACGCCTCGTCCAAATGGACGCAGATGGGGTACGGTGAGTTTCGCCTCGACGCTACATCTGGGTCCCGTCCTGGATGTCCTGCTAGCTGAAATCCCAAATCGGTGGCAGGCTGAACTGCGTCTTGGTTTGCAGGAAGCTCTCGTCAATGCTGCGAAGCATGGAAACAATCTTGACCCACGCAAGACTGTTTTAGTTGAGTTCTACAGGGTAGACAACGCGCATTGGTGGATTATTGCTGACCAGGGGGTAGGGTTTGACCCGTCTTCCCCCTGCACGAATAACTGCAATACTCAGCTGTTTAATGAGCAGGAAGGGTGTGGGCGAGGGCTATACATTTTAGAGCAAATTTTTGACCAGGTGCAGTGGAACGCCCAGGGAACTGAGTTAAGGCTCTGTAAGCAAGTTAGAACCCGTTCAAGGTTTCCGCTAGTTTCTTAATCTTTACATTTTTGCTACATTCTCACCGTCGTAGAGACGCGATTAATCGCGTCTCTATTTTTGTGTTGTTCTGGCTTCTGCGTTTACAGTGAAAATACAGTAAAAACCTAGTGTCTTTAGGATGTGATCATTGTTAAGCGTGTTGGCATGGTTTGCATCTGCTCCGCCGCTGTGGGTGCAAGTGGCGATCGCTAGTCTGTGGGTTGGCGGTGTAATTGCCCTAGCAGAAACCTTGAAGCGTTCAGGCCACGTCGGTTCAGAGCCTGTGAGAAAAATTGTGCATATTGGCATTGGCAATGTAATTTTGCTGGCGTGGTGGCTGCAAATTCCAACCTGGCTGGGTGTGAGCGCTTCGGCATTATTTAGTTTGGTGGCATTGCTGTCTTATCGGTTGCCAATTTTGCCGGGGATCAATAGCGTCGGGCGCAAGAGCTTAGGCACTTTTTTCTATGCCATCAGTTTTGGAGTTTTGATTGCCCGATTCTGGGACACGCAGCCTCAATATGCCATCGTGGGGATTTTGGTGATGACTTGGGGCGATGGGTTAGCTGCGCTAGTTGGCAAGCAGTGGGGAAAGCATCCCTATCGGCTATGGGGGATAGAAAAAAGCTGGGAAGGCTCAGGAACTATGCTGGTCGCTAGCTATGGAGTCTGCTTCTGTGTCCTGCTCGCCACATCGGCCAGTTTGAATATGGTGGCTTTGGCAGCATTGGGAGTGGCGATCGCCGCCACTAGCCTGGAAGCGTTTTCTAAGTACGGCATTGACAACCTCACCGTGCCGATTGCCAGCGCTTTTGTAGCGCTACTGCTGACTCAGTAGGAGATATCACTAGCCTGACTAAGGGTGCTACCGTGTACACACAAGTCGCCCTCATCCCCTTTTCCCCTTCTCCCAAAAGGGGAGAAGCGATTATCTTGAATGTCAAGCAAATTCAGTCAAGTTAAGCCGCAGCTGGTGGGGATAAGCGCCAATCGGTACCATGTTTAAGCATGGCATTGAGGATGGTTAAGAGCTTGTGCATACAAGCGACTAATGCCACTTTGGTTGGTTTGCCTCGTTTGAGCAATTGGTCATAGAAGGGTTTAATGATTGGGTTATGGCGTACCGCTACTAAGGTTGCCATGTACAACATCTGGCGCACAGCAGCGCGACCCCCGAAAATGATGCGTTTGCCCTTCATCTGCCCACTGTCACGATTGAGCGGAGCCACCCCAACCAAAGTACTGATTTTTTGAGTTGAGAGCTGACCGAGTTCTGGCAAGAGGGCTACCAAGGTGGCGGCGACGACTTTGCCCACGCCTGGAACCGTTTTAAGCCGCATGTGTTTGGCTTGCCAAGTCTGGCATTGGCTGATTTGGGTGGCAACCTGCTCATCTAACTGTTTGATGCGTTCGCGCAACCAATCGAGATGCACTTCCACATCGGCTTGGGCGGTGCCTCGCAAACCCGACAAGCGGTTTTGTTCGGCTGTGAGCATCTCGACGAGTTGCCGACGACGCGTGACCAAATCCTGAAGTTGGGCTTGCGCTTCACTGGCAAACGGTCGAATCTCAGGTTTGAGCGCTTCGCCAAACCAGGCTAAAATTGCTGCATCTACTTGATCGGTCTTAGCTAATTGGTTAACAGCTTTAGCAAAGTTACGGGCTTGTCGAGCGTTAATCACAACTACTGGGTATGACAATGTCCACAAGTGTGATGAGACCTGGCGTTCATAGCCGCCCGTTGATTCCAAGATGATCCGACCCACTTGAGTCGGCTCCTTGAGATGCGTCAGTAACGCTTGAATGCCATCAGCATCGTTGCTGACCCGAAACCGGCTGCCCTGGGGACGAATATGGACATCCAGCCACCGCGTACATACATCAACGCCAATCCATTGCTCAATGCTTTCCATCACACCCTGCCGATTTGTTTTATGTTTAAGACAGTCTTTGACTCAACCTTGCGTCATACGGGATCGTGATGTCCCAACCGATTATTCGAGTTTGACTGTTGCAATCGAGAGATGACCCTGGCTTCTCCACGATGTCTAGCATCCAAGGGGTGTCGGTCTATCTCTCTACTCTTAAGATACAAGGGGAGTCAGAGCCAGCCGATGACCGGATTCGGTTCCCCGTCTCCTGCGGGCTACTGTGTACACACATCTCGGACAAGGTATCAACGTACTGCGAGATCCCCCTAAATCCCCCTTAAAAAGGGGGACTTTGAATCCGGTTCCCCCCTTTTTTAAGGGGGGTAGGGGGGATCAAACCCAGTTGAGGCCAGATCAGAAGACTTGTGTGTACACAATAGGGCAGTAGGAGCGGAGCCGCGATCGCCCTGAATGATGTTGAGTAATGTTAAGCGATATAGTTGAGGAGAGCGATCGCTTTCAACGCGATCGCGTTCAACTCTCCAAGTCTCAATGCTCTACAGCCTCCACATCTGCTATGACCCTAGCCACTGACAGCCTCCAGTCCAAAACCAACTACTGGCAATGGCATGGTTACCCGATCCGGTATCAAGTCGCAGGAGATGCAGGCGCGCCGCTGCTGCTGATTCATGGATTTGGAGCCTCTAGCGACCACTGGCGGAAGAATTTACCCGGATTGGCAGCCACCAACCGAGTCTATGCGATTGACCTGCTGGGGTTTGGGTTGTCCGCCAAGCCCAAACCCGGTGATGGGATCGACTATCGGTTTGAAACCTGGGGTGAACAGTTGCTCGATTTTTGCCGCGAGGTGATTGGGGAACCTGCTTTTTTGGTTGGCAACTCGATCGGCTGCATTGCGGCTCTGCAAGCGGCTGTGATGCAGCCGGAACAGGTGCGGGGGGTGGCAATGCTCAATTGCTCACTGCGGATGTTGCACGAGAGCAAACAGGCCGCATTGCCTTGGTATCGCCGGATCTCGTCGCGCTGGCTCCAGCAAATTTTGGCTAACCGGGCGATCGGCCACTTCTTTTTTGATCGCATTGCCAAGCCTAAAGTTGTCCGCAAGATTCTGCTGCAAGCCTATGGCCGCCCAGATGCGGTCACCGATGAGCTAGTGGATTTGCTGATGCAGCCCGCCTATGAACCGGGGGCAGCCGATGTATTTCTGGCCTTCATCAGCTATTCTCAAGGTCCCTTGGCAGAGGATCTGCTGCCGCAGGTTACCTGCCCTGTCCTAATTCTCTGGGGAACTGTAGATCCATGGGAGCCGATTGCCCAGGGTCGTCAGCTCGCAGGTTTTCCTGCCGTCGAAGGTTTTATTCCGCTCGAAGGCTTGGGGCACTGCCCTCAAGATGAAGCCCCCGAGGTCGTCAATCCGCTGCTGCAAGCGTGGGTGGCTCAAAAGGAGTCTAGTGGATGATTGATACCATCAGGCTCAATTAGCTAGTAGAAGCCGGCGCAAGTTTCGCTACCGTAGGGCGGGCATCTTGCCCGCGCAGGCTGGAAGCCTACACTACGAACGGTAGGCAGATTTACGCCTCAGACTACTAGTGCGATCAGGCATTGGGTTAGAGCACCGCCTAAGGCGCAGACTCTGAAGGTGATGCTGCGTCTACGACAACAGCGGGTTCTGTGTCCTCTACAGCAGGCGTTGGGACAGTAACAGGCGTCGGTTCAGGTTCCACAACAGGTGCAGGTAGAACAGGCGTAGGTGCGATCGCCACAGGCTTTTCAACTGGCGCTGGAATTTCCTTTTCTGGCAAACCCAACTGCTTGCGCGCCGTCGATAGCATATAAGACACGCTATTTTTGCTAACAGAGGCAATGACCTTACCCGCTTCGACTGGGGCTTTATCGCTGCTGGGCTTTCCGATGTCATTCACCCAGCCCCGGACGGTTTTTCCGGCTCCGATCGATTGAGTCCAGAACCAGTCAAACCCGACTAAGACTAAGCAAAACGTCAGCCACAGGAGGCTACCCGTTTCTCGGATAATTTTCCAGGTTATATCCAGGGTCTGCGTGTAGGTGGTCGTGGTCGTGGGATCGGTTAAGAGTCCCCAGACTTTAGTGGCTTGATTAGAAAGTTGTTTGCTCATAACGTCTCGTGGGGGGGCGATCGCATTAGATCATGTCTACAGTAGCAATCAAGCTGATCGTTTGCCTAGATTTTGCCTAGATTTAAAGAGTAATCCTGGTTGATTACTCGCTCTGTGATTTAGCACCGATCGAACAACGACTATTGCTTACTAATTACCACATCAAACTTCTAGCCGCCATCTTCATGGTGATAGATCATGTTGGGTATATATTTTTTCAGGGACTAACGCCACTTCATTTAATTGGCAGGCTCAGCTTCCCGCTGTTTGTTTGGCTACTGGTGCAAGGCGAGCAGCACACGCGCAATTTTCAGCGCTATGCGCTGCGGTTGCTGGGGTTGGCGATCGCCTCCCAGCCGATTTATCAATTGGCCTTTGATGCCCAGGATTTGAATGTGCTGTTTACCCTGCTCACCGGGCTAGGCTGTCTACGGTTAGGACAGTTACGGCCTGCTTTTCAGGGACTCGTTTGGTTAGGCGGGGCGGGTTTAGCCGAATTTGGCCAGTTTAACTATGGCGGCTACGGCATTGCGATGATCGCGCTGGTGGGTCACTACAAACCTACGGTCCTCTGGTGGGCAGTGTGGATCGCATTGAGTGGCTGCACGGTGCTCTGGTGGCCCGATGGGTGGCAGGCGCTAGCTGGAATCGCCGCGATCGCCTTTCCCTTGGCAAATCAGCAGCGAGGTCCCAAAGGTCGCTGGTTTTATCTGTTTTACCCGCTACATATTTTGATCATTTGGTTGGTGCATCAGATGGCGATCGCTTAGTAACCAGCCCGCAGCGCCAGACAGGTAAATCTCCCTCAGGCAAACCTTCCCTACAGCTTCAACCCTTCTAGATTCGGGCGCACCCGTATTCGCAAGGCAATAGTCGTAATATTGTCATGACCATTATGCTGATTTGCCAAATCAATCAGCTGATTCACGCCATATTCAAGCGTCGTTTGAAAGCTCATCAGTGGCTCTAGGTGCGTTTGAGCATATGTTTCTAATAGATTGTTATCGGTCAATCCGTCAGAGCACAGCAGCAGCAGCATATCTTCGTTTAGCTCTAGCCCCTGCACATCTGGATGGACGAACTGTTCATCGCGCGGGCCGAGTGCTTGGGTCAGTTGGTAGGCGTCGGGGCGCGCATAGGCCAGGACTTCTTCTACTCCTCGCTGCATTTCACGCTGTCCCACTTCATGGTCAGTGGTGATTTGTTCTAGCCCTCGACGGCGGCTATAGCGATATAGACGACTATCCCCGACATGGGCGATCGCCACCTGGGTATCTTGCAGCAGCACCACTACCACAGTCGTTCCCATCCGCCCGCTACCTGAACTAGCGCTTTGCTGATTTAGATCATAAATTGCTTTATTGGCCAGCGCGATCCCGGTTCGGATCGTCTCTTCTGACGGTAATTGAGTCGTCCAATTGGCCTGAAAAAACTGCCGCAGGGTATCCGTTGCAAGTTCACTGGCAACTTCCCCGCCGGCATGTCCGCCCATGCCATCGCACAACACATACAGTCCGCGCACTTGGAGCGTTTTGGCAGAGAGGCTCTCCAGCCGTTTTACATCGGTTTGAATGCTGAAGTAATCTTCGTTGTGATCGCGCTGCCGCCCAATGTCACTGCGCCCCGCATCTTCAATGCTAATCAGTTTCATGGGCAGTACAACAGTAGGAGTATCATCATTCTCCCCTGCTATCTCATCGTCAAGATCGCGCACTTCTAGGCGGTTAGCGCCATCGCTAAGGCTCAGATCCGCTCTGAATGAAGCGAACCGAGAACTGTCTATCAAGGGTTCGGTAATGTCTGAAGATGTACTCACCGTTGGCAACCAGTTTGGTTCCAGCGCTGTAGGACTAGGGCGAGATTGCAGATCATTCGCAATTGTGCTCAGGCGGGCTTCTAACTCGTCTACGGTGGCGATCGCCCCTGTTTTTAGGTCGCTACACATTTGAACCAGTGTAGCCAGCACTGCCCGCTCAGGCTGGTGTTGAAATAGCGTTTCCCATACTCCACCTAAATCGGTCAGTTGAGGAGGGGGCGCGGCGGTGTCTACATACAGCCGCTGTAAGTATAAAAGCTGGTCTTCGTCAATTTTTAAATTGGATAGCACCAGTAGGCTCTGAGCATAGCCATGGGGCTGCAACACCTCCCACAGCTCGGTCATTTGGTGCAATAAATGCAGAATCTGAAATGGTTCGACGTCTACTTCTTTCCATAAATCTACTAATGGTAAAAAGTTAGATCGATCTTCTAATAACACGACCGCTTGGCCGTTTTGCTCCCAGGCGTCATGCATATGCGGCAGCGAGGGATACAGTTGAGACTGCAACTCTAGGTAGGTGCGGGCGATCGCCGGAATGGACAATTTTTCTGCGGTTTGCTCAACCACCAGTTCGCCCAACTGCGCCTTGCTGATATCGGGCAGCTCTAAGCCCTGGCTGTAGAGCAGCTCTAGTGGAGAAAGCCGCAGGGGTTGGCAATCTAGCACCCGCACATCGGCCTCGATTGGGAACGCTGCCACGTCAGGCAATGGCTCCAATAGCCGATAGCGCCCTTCTGTCCCTAGGTATTTTGTTGCGGCTGGGGTTGCGGCTGGGGTTTCGTCTAGGGTCGCGGCTGGCGTCTCAGCCATAGCCTCACGCTTCGCTGATGTGGCAGACTCCTGCCCATTGCCCTGATGATCGGCCTGCTCGACCTGCTCGCCCTGCGACACAACAGGAACTAGCACAGCTCGCCAGATCATCCCTGCTGTTGCATTGCACTCGGGGCAATGCTCAAGCTCAAAGGCAATAGCAGCCCCACAAGCCGGACAGGTGGCTTCCGTCAGCGATGTGCCACACTGCTGACAAAACTTGTTGCTGTCGGGATTTTCAAACTGACATTGAGGACAAACAAGCATGTTGGGACTTCCTTCACTCCCGTCACAGGTGCCAGCCCTTATGAAAGGCGTACAAAACGGTTTGACTAAAAGAGTACACGATAAAACGGAAGCCTGACATGGTCTTCTCCATCTAGCGTAACTAGATTAGCGGCCAGTTAGCCACCTGTAAAATGCTTAAATCCTGAAGATGATCGCCAAACTATTCATATCAACTTAAGACAGAACTCTTTTAGGTAGAGGCATATAGGCTAAAGTCCCCACAGCTTTCCGGTATTCTCCTTTTACTAAACAAAAATCGGATTCCCGCATGTGGAGAAGCCGATCGCCCTCTAACCTCTACCAAATCTTGGCCATGCGTAAACCAAATCCTGGTAATTCTGGGTCACCCTTGACTGTTTCAGGGTGGTTAAGAACTTCAGGAGTTTGCTGCGGGCGGTAGATCTGAACCGTTTGCTGCTTCCGGTCAACCAACCAGCCCAGTTTCGCCCCGTTGTCGATATATTCCTGCATTTTGGACTGTAAGCGGCTGATCGAATCGCTCGACGATCGTAATTCGATCACGAAATCTGGGCAAATGGGGGCAAATGATGCTTTTTGCTCGTCTGTTAGAGCATTCCAGCGATCGCTTCTAATCCAAGAGGCATCGGGCGATCGCGTCGCTCCATTCGGTAGGGTAAAGCCTGTGCTGGAATCGAACGTTTCGCCGGTTCCGTCCTGATCAGCCCAATTTGCCAACTGTTGGGCGATTTTAAGATTGCGATTGCCTGTATCTGAAAACGCAGGTGGCATGATGATCACGTCCCCAGTGGCAGTGCGTTCAATCCGCAAATCCTGGTTAGCTTGGCAGAACTCGTAGAACTGCGCCTGGGTCATGGAGGCGATCGCCGGGAAGTTGACCGTGAGGGGAATGGACTCGGACTGGATGAGTAAAGTGGTCATCGTGGCGCTTGCTTCTGGATATGACAGCTTGCTAGCTAGCCTAAATTATAGTCACTTTGCTAAGGGTAAAGCCTCAGGCAACACAGCATGATCACCAGCCTGTAAATCGACCTCAAACACCGTGGTAAATGCCGCCGCAACCTGCTGAGCCAGTGTAGCTACGGTAATATCGGCGGTGTGGGGCAGCAACTGCGCCAAGCTGCCAACTGGTCGATCGGCAATGCCGCAGGGAACAATTGCCTGAAACCCTTGCAGGTCAGGGCAGACATTCAAGGAAAAGCCGTGCATCGTAATCCAGCGGCTGACTTTAATGCCGATCGCCCCCACTTTATATCCGTCTACCCAAACGCCCGTTAGGCCAGGGATGCGATCGCCCTGCAACCCCAAGGGGGCGATCGCTTGAATCAACACCTCTTCTAACTGGCGCAAATACCAGTGCAAATCTGGCTGATAGTAGCGCAAATTCAAAATCGGGTAGCCCACCAGTTGACCCGGACAGTGGTAGGTGACTTCGCCCCCGCGCTCAATTCGATAGATTTCTGCACCCAGCTGGTCAGGGGCTATCTTCAAAAATTCTAAACTGGCACCCTGCCCCAATGTATAGACAGGCGGATGCTCCAACAAAATCAGCGCATCGGCTTGGTCGGGCTGCTGAATCCGGCTGGCGAGAAGCGATCGCTGCCACTGCCAAGCGGCATTGTACGGAACCAGTCCAGGCTGATAGAGCAAACACGAACGATTAGGTAGCACCATTAATTTAACTGAAGGTTTAACTAAAATCTAACTAAAATCTAACGGCATCAACCTTCGATCAATTTGGACTCAAGCGTTACAAGTCAAATCAAGAATTGTCACATCATGCAAAGCATTTTTAACGATTTAGTCGTCCACAATACAAAGTGCTAGGGTTAAGAGTATACTCAACCTTAACTAGGAGAGGAGCTTTATGAAGCTTGTCATCCAGGGCAAAAACATTGAGATTACCGAGTCACTCCACGAGTACGTTCGGCTAAAAGTTGAAAAAGCCGTCAATCACTTTCAGGCTTTGACCACCGAAGTTGACGTTCATCTTTCCGTTGCCCGCAACCCGCGCATGGCTTCTAGCCAAACTGCCGAAGTTACCATTTATACCAATGATTCTGTAGTGCGCGCCGAAGAAAGCAGCGAGAGTCTCTACGCCAGCATCGACTTGGTGGCCGATAAAATCAGCCGACAGCTCCGCAAGTATAAGGAAAAACGGAGATCTCATGTTTCGGTGAAGACCGCCGAAGCAGTTGCGATTGAACCCGTCGTCAGTGATTTGATTGGCGATCGCACCCCTGCCCTGCCCACCGAAGTCGTTCGCACCAAATACTTCGCAATGCCGCCTATGAGCATTCAGGAAGCCCAAGAACACCTAGAAATGGTGGGTCACGACTTCTACATGTTTTGCAACGCCGAAACAGGAGAAATCAACGTCATTTACGAACGCAACCACGGCGGCTTTGGCGTCATTCAACCCCGCAACTCTCACAACAACGGACACAGCCATCCCAACGAAGCCGCCGCTCACAACAACGGCAAGGCCGTACGGAACGGAACCTCAGTGCGCGCCTGAGCTAAGAGCTAATGTCTACTGACATGCGGCGGACGGCGTCACATGGCTAAGTCGAAGGATGGAGTGGCTCT
>CASBQX010000358.1 GCA_949127925.1 Synechococcales cyanobacterium PMM_0002 | reverse complement strand
CACAAGTGATAAGCAATATGGCTACTAAGATTGGCTGTTTTCGGGGCATTGAACCCCTCAACAGCCGCTCCTATCCCTCCCCATGTCTGAAGCCAGGGGCTTCTCGGAGGGTTCGGTGAGCAGCGGCGATCGCCTTCAGACCCGCCCCACAAGACGGTTTGACATGTATCTTGACATGTTCCACCATAGGACTGAAGCTAGTCCCACAGGACAGCCGCACAACTGTCCCTGTGATAGAGGGTGCCGGCGAATCAAGGATTTATGCTTAAGAGGTACGTAACTCGTGAGTTCGTCACGTTTAAGCAGCACTAGCGCGTTGACCGAAGTTTATGGTTTTGCTCAATTCAAGAAAAATCAACCTGAACGCCTTGTCATCCGATCGGGGAAGCAGCATCAATTCACGGGTTTCACCTTGGCTAGCAGCCCTGGCATATCCGTTGGGAAGTCGGATTGTGCTACCCACTTATTTCGACAAGCTATCGATCATTGGACAAGAAAATATTCCTACTGAGGGACCTGTGATTTTGGCTCCCACTCATCGCTCCCGGTGGGATGCTTTGGTGGTTCCTCACGTCAGTGGGCGACGCGTCACTGGACGTTACCTACGGTTTATGGTGACCTCTGATGAAGTGAAAGGCATTCAAGGCTGGTTGATTCGCCGATTGGGAGCGTTTCCGGTCAATCCTCGTCAGCCGGGGATCACCAGCTTGCGGTATGGCCTAGAACTGCTGCTGGCCGGTGAAATGCTGGTCATTTTCCCAGAAGGCGGGATTTTTCAAGATGGACAACTGCACCCGATCAAGCAGGGGCTGGCTCGGTTGGCCGTCCAGGCAGAATCTGCCAAGCCGGGATTAGGAATTAAGGTTGTGCCCATTCACTTGCAATATAGTGAGCTGTTGCCGCAATGGGGCTGCAATGTGCATGTCCGCATTGGCACGCCGCTAAATGTTTCGGGCTATTTACATCAAAATCCTAAAGCCGATGCTAAAGAATTAACGGCTGACCTGCACCTGGCTCTAGAGCGCCTCAACGCATCGCAAGTGCTGGAATCTACCTTGTCGGCCTGTGCCCCCGAACGCTAATGGCCAACGACCATGCACCGCGAGCTACACCCCCAAACTTAGCTGCCAGCTGAGCAGACGTCCAGTGTTGAGCGCAGCTTGGTCAATCAGGCGCAGTTGCCAGACCCCTTTGGCGGGTAGGTTGAGGAGATATTGCAGGAAGGGCGTGGTTTGTAGCGTATAGGTCGTCTGTAGGCGAGTCGCACGCCCCAAGGTACGGCTTTGCAGCAGGGCGGCCTCGCCCTGGGGCGGCATTAGGATAATTTCTAAGTCGCCGAGGTAGCTGTGCTCGACGTCGAGGGTGATGCGAATGTCTCGGAGGGGGCGGGCATCTTGCACTTGAATGATGCTGGTGGCTCCACGCGGGCTAGCATCAGGAATCTCTAGGGGCGTGGTGTTTTGTTGTTGCAGCCACTGGGATGGGGCGATCGCCCTCGGTAGCTTGCGACGAGCGGCATCCACAGCCCGAGCGGCATTGACCTTGCCATAACCAAACCACTGAGAATGGCCGCCCGCGTTGTAGGTGCCCAGGCGCAGCCCAAACTGGGGATCGGGATCGGGATCAACAATTTTGTCTGCGGTTTCTTGGAGCAGCTGTTTAACTTCGCGCGCCGTGAGGTAAGGGTTGATGGAGAGCACCAGAGCCGCCACCCCTGCCACAACTGGGCAGGCGCTAGAGGTGCCGCCAAAAGTGTTGGTAAAACTGCCGGGATCGTAGCCAGCCGCCCCCAGCCGATCGGTGGTGAATACCCCCACTCCCGGCAATGCGGTCTGCACCGCCGGAGCCGTAAACACATATCCCTGCTGAGGCAGCCAGATCCCAGGCGGGGCGTTGTTGCTCGGGGCGGCTACGGCGATCGCCTCGCCCCAATTGCTATAGGCCGCTTTCTTGCCCAAGCTGGTGCTAGCCGAAACGGCAATCACGTCGGGATGCACCGCGAAGCCATTCAGCCAGTTCACCACTCCACTCAGCACATTTTGCGGCCACCCCTGCTCATTTATAGAGCCACTGACCGGACGATTAGAATTACCCGCTGCAAACACAATCACACAGCCTTTGCCATTGCGCCCCTGAGTCGCCGCCCGAGAAATAGCGGCGCGCTGCCGCAGCGACAGCGAAAAATAAACCGCACTAGCTCCCCAGCTACAGGACACAACCCAGGCACCCTTTTGGATCACCCAGTTAAATAAATTTTCGATCGCCTGATCGTCTAAAAACCCGGTGGTGCGGATCGGCATGAAGCTGCAACCGGGAGCCACGCCGACAATGCCCGCATCGTTCTCCTCGGCGATCGCCACTCCAGCGCAGGCAGTGCCGTGGCTTTCTTGGGAGGCTTCGGGCAGCGGTAAGGTGTCACGAGTTTTCAGATCTTGGGGAGATACGACTTTGCCTTTGCCTTGAAAGTCGGGATGATTCAGGTCAAACCCGTCGTCGGTAATTGCAACTACAACTGAGCGAATGCCCCGCGTGATGTCCCAGGCAGGCTCGACTGAAATATGCGCCGTGGGCGCAATTTGGGCACCGCCCGTATTATTCAAATACCACTGGCGACCATATTCCGAATCGCGGGGGCGATAGTGGAGCTGTGCCCGCATGGCGATATTTGGCTCTGCGGTCAGCACGTCGGGGCGACGCATCAACTGGTTCGCCAGTTTAATTGGATTAACCGTCGCCTGGGGAGTGAGCCGAAACACATAGGTATAGGGGATGGTTTCGACCGGCTGCATGGCCTGTAACCCATTCTCGGTGGCGATCGCCTGCATCGTGGCAGCAGTAGTGGCAGCGGCAAACTGCACCGTAATCTCATCGGTTAAATACACCAGGTTCTGCGAGCTATTCTGCATGTGATACAGATGGCTGGCAAAGGCAACCGCTGCATGCGCCCGCGCCCGGTCAATGGCGGCATCTAGCTGGTCAGGCGCAGCCTGCACCACCCCCAAATCGACACCAGGAACAGGCTGGATCGACTCCACCCCCAACAGCGCCGCCACGTCTTCTAGGCTATGCCCCTCTGCCGGACGGAGGGTGAAGCGATCGCCGACTTTCTCAAGCGCCAACTCCTCTCCGCCCCGCTGCAAAACTAGCCCTTGCTGAGCGGGGAGAACTCCGGGAGTGAAGGATAATCCTTGAGACGAATTAGGTAGGGGATTAGCACCAGTCATAATTAGCGTGCAGCGCTTTACGCTTAGTTAAAGAAGGTTGATCTCTGTAGCGCTTAGTAGCGATTAGCTGTAGACCCTATTAGAAGACGGCGCAAGTTTAGCTACCGTAGTGTGGGTATCTTGCCCGCGCAGGCTGGAAGCCTGCACTACGAACGGAGGCAGATTTACGCCTCAGACTGCTAACATAGACAAAATTTGGGATGATTCCTTAGATGTTTAAGGATATCTAGAGTAGGTATATTGAGGCTAAGCGGAACTTATCTATCTTAATCAACGACACCTAAAGCAACAGGGTTTCTGTTTGGATTAAGTCTGATTTGCTCCCTGGAGGCTTGACCAAACAAGGATTTCCCGGAATCAGATTGGACTGTATCCAGATTTTACCTACGCATTTCCCGGAAACCAGAATTAACAGACGTAAAAAAACTTAAAACTCAAAATCCTGCATCGCTCGCTGGATGGGCAATGCCCGGTTCGGGCATTTGTTTTTCGTCAGGTTGAGCGACTTAACGGCCTCACAGTGGTAATATTTACCCTGTGCATGAGCAGGTTAAACTTGTCCACATCAGCATCAATGCAGAGTTGTACATGGTATTTTTCAACGTATCGCGTCGCCTTCCCTTTGCCTGCCTTCTGTCTGCACCCGTCGCAGTCGCCCTCATCTTTTCGGTTGCAGGCAATGGCTGGGCACAATCTATCCCTACAGCGCCGGCTCTGACAGACGATGCGCCACCTGTCGATCCAGTCAATCCGGCTAACATTGAAGATCTGCGGCCACTTTCTCAAGACGGTAGTCTTTTGAGTATGAGATCTGGGCAGCGCCTAATCGAAGAAGCGGCGACTGCCGTTGCCGCCCAAAATTACACGTTGGCTATCAGCAAGCTCCAAGATGCCCGCCAGCTGTTTAACCAGCTTTCAAACTTTTACCAAGAGCTATACGGCAGCTTCAACCCCATTGATAATCGCATTGCCGATGTGCAGCGACGTCAGGCGCTAGAATCTGCCCAGATGCGTGATGAAGCGACGTATCAGCTGGCCCTGGTGCATCGGGCGCGGAATCAGCCCGACTT
>CASBQX010000357.1 GCA_949127925.1 Synechococcales cyanobacterium PMM_0002 | reverse complement strand
CCGACCTGACCCAGAGACGGATTGGATGTTGGTGACCGACGTGAACTATGCATCTCTAGCCATGTATCTACGCATCTCTAATCACCTCTAGCAATATGCAGCCCATAGCGCTTTGAGATCCCAGGGCGATCGCTGATTCGACTAAGTGTGAGTTCCTGTTCTTTGTCCCTTGCCACTATCCGGTAACTTATGCAAACTTCTTGCCTCCCAGCACCTGCACCCCACCGCTTTGTTCACCCTTCCGTAGAGAGCAAAGCCAAACGATTGGTAGACATTTTAGGAGCCTTAGTTGGGCTTGTGATTACAGCGGCGATCGCTATCCCAATCGCGATCGCCATTCAATTAGATAATCCCGGTCCTATCTTCTTCAGCCAAATGCGCTGTGGATTAAATGGGCGAGAGTTCCGAATGTGGAAATTTCGTTCCATGGTGGTGGGTGCCGACAAGCTCAAGCATCAAGTTGAAAACCAAGCAAAAGGTCTGATCTTCAAAAACGAGGACGACCCCCGTCAAACCCGAGTCGGACGGTTGCTGCGGCGTACCAGCCTAGATGAACTGCCCCAGTTTTGGAATGTGCTTAAAGGTGACATGAGCCTGGTTGGGACTCGCCCGCCAACGCCCGATGAAGTCAGCCGCTATGAGCAACATCATCGTCAACGGTTAAGCGTGAAGCCCGGTTTAACAGGTGTTTGGCAGGCCAGCGGACGCTCAGCCATCAAAGACTTTGAGGAAATCGTCACGATGGATCTGCTGTATCAACAGAAGTGGTCGATTGGCTACGATCTTTACCTCATTTTCAAAACCGTTGGAGCCGTGCTTGCTAGCAAGGGAGCTTGTTGAGCCGAAGTTACAGCCTGCACCTATCTCCGAGATAGCCATTTTGAACAGAACCTCAGCCGTTTAATTGCGTCCGTTAGCAAACCATAGATTTCTCAGCCTCATTAACCTGAACGTCACCTGAAACGCTACAAGGCATGATTGCATGACAAAGATCGCACTGGTACACGATTATTTGACGCAGCGGGGAGGGGCAGAACGCGTCTTTGAGCTGCTGTGCAATTTCTTTCCCGATGCTGATGTATTTACATCTGTTTTCGACTCTAAAAACACCATCCAAATTGGCGATCGCCCTGTCAACACCACGTATTTGCAGCAAATCCCCGGTGCAGCCAAATACTTCCGATTGCTAGCCCCGTTTTATTTCTCTGCGTTCCGTGCGCTCGACTTGCAAGAATACGACTTGATCATTAGTAGCAGCACCAGCTTTGCAAAAGCCGTGCGGAAGCGCCCCGATGCCGTTCACGTTTGCTTTTGCCACAATGTTACCCGTTTCCTGTGGGATACCGAGACTTACCTGCGCCACTACGGTACTTACCGCCCCCTGAAACCGTTAATTGAACCAATTTTCCAAGCGATGCGAGATGCAGATTTGAGCTATTCTCAAGAGCCAGATTTGTATATCGCTAACTCGACTACAGTGGCAGAGCGAATTCGCAGCATCTATGGGCGACCTGCCATTACCATCAACTACCCCATTGATAGCCGTCAGTTCATCTTCTCAGACCAGAAGGCAGACTATTACCTATCTTCAGCCCGACTGCTGAGCTACAAACGGATTGATTTAATTGTGGAAGCCTTCAACTGGCTAGGCTATCCACTATTAATCTCAGGGACTGGACCCGAACGTAAACGTCTAGAAGCGCGGGCATTAGGAAACATCAAGTTTTTGGGACATGTGAGTGACTCTGAACGCAGCTCTTTATTTGCCGACGCCCGATCGGTGATTGTGGCAGCCTGTGAAGATTATGGACTGGTTCCAGTAGAAGCAAACTTTAGCGGCACCCCAGTGATTGCTTACGGGGCTGGCGGGGTGTTGGATACTCAGATACCTGGAGAGACAGGTGTATTTTTCAAACGACAAACCCCCGAATCGCTGATTGAGGCGCTGCTAGACGCTAATCAAGTGGACTGGAATTTCCAAGCGATTCGAGACCATGCCCTAAACAACTTCACAGAAGATGTGTTCTACGCCAAAATCAGCAAGGTAATTGACCAAGTGTGTAGCGAGAAACGAGGCCAAATTCTCAGTCAGACTCAAGACCAAGCCTCAGCAGCCGTATGTTAACAAGACACCCAAACGACTGCGATGATCTATCTAATTTGTGTCTGTCTTGCCTGAATGGTTTGCAACTATCCTCTCATCCTAACTACCCATGATGTCTTCCAAAACTACTCTAGTTTCCACCCACGTCGCAACGTTACCATCAAAAGAACAACTGTCGTCTAGCAACGTAGATGCCGGATCCCAATACACGCTGAAATGGCGACAACATCAGCTCTGGGTTACCCCATCCACAGCCATTCAATCACTAGCGTTGCCATCACTCAACAATCCAGCCATGATGACTGATTGTCTCAGGCAATCTGCGGTAAAGCTGGTAGTATTGGACCCAGCATTGGGCACTGAGGTTGTCCAGATTTGGCTGCAAATCTGTGCAGCGGCAGGCAAGCGAGCAGTTGTACGTGTGCCTGTGATCCGAAAGCCGCTGAACAAGGGCGATCGCCTCCTACCCTGGCTGAAGCAATTGCCCGAGCGTTCAGTTTCGGCTCTCATGCTGGCAATCTTTAGCCCGTTCATTTTAGGGATCCACCTCTTCCTCCAGATTGCCACTCTACTCGCATCGCCCCGTCGGCAGAGAACACTGTCAGGATCGCGCTAACCAATATAGCCCCCAATCAACCCAGCGTTTTTTCCGTAAAAGAGTGACCTAGTTGCTCTTTTACACAAAAACGCTGGGTTTCTTCATCATCTTGGGTTTAACTATATTGAATTCATGATGAAAAATCTATACTAATTATTTTTTGATGAGGAAGCTAGGCTGAAATGGGTATCTGGAGACTATTTAAGCTATAAATGTACTGGCGTAATACACCACAAATGAGTGGGTAGGGTGATTGGTGCTACTGGGTTTTGGGAGCAAATATGGAAACAAAACTAGCAAAAGAGCGTCTGACGTTCCAGGACTTAGAATCCATCCATCAACTCAGATACGGCGATCGGCTTTAGTCCACATGACCCGCTGATTGAGTCGAGGGTTAAACCCGGTAGGTTTGAATTTGGCAGATCGGCTAGAGCAAGCGGAGCGGATATCTCTAAATCAATTTTGAAGGCGATGATTTGTTAAAAATTACCCTGTAGAGCAGAGTTTCCGAGCGTAAGTATTGTCAAGCACTTTGGTAAAGAGATGACTGAAAAAGATCTCAGTACAACAACTGAAGCCGACCTAGGTTATGGGCAAATTCTAGCCATCTTACTACGGCGGCGCTTTTTGTTTCTTGGAGTTTTGGCGAGTGTTGTAGCGGCTGCGGCTGTATCCACCTTGTTCAAGTCACCGACCTATCTCAGCTCTATGCAGCTATTGGTAGAACCCAACTACCAAGGAGAGCAAGATGCAGGCGAGCAGAGTGCCTTCTCTGCATCTGAGCCATCGCAAACAGATTATGCGACTCAGATTAATCTCATGCGCAGCTACCAATTTATTAAAGAGGCCGCAGAAACGCTCCAGCCTGAGTACCCTGAACTAACACCTAGAGAGATCCAAAGCTCCTTTACATTGAGTCAGGTAGTTGAAGACAAAGTCAATACCAAGATCTTTGAAGCAACTTACATCACCGATGACCCTGTTAAAGCTCAGAAGGTGCTGAGTACGCTGCAAGACATTTATCAAGCTTACAACCTAGAGCAACAAAACCTGCGCTTAAATAAAGGCGTAAAGCTAATTAATAGCCAACTGCAAACTGCACTTGAGAATGTGACGAAAACTCAACAGCAGCTAGAACAATTTCGCAAAGAGCGAAATTTGATTGATCCAAATCAGCAAGCTACTGCCCTGACTAACGCCCTCAATCAGGTTGAGCAAGAGCAGCGCGCTACGCTAACGCAATATCAAGATATGCAAGCGCGATTTAACACATTGCAGCAGCAGCTTAATCTTTCTCCTCAGAGCGCCCTAGTAGCCTCCCGGCTCAGCCAATCACCACGGTATCAAACGCTGCTGAATGAGCTACAAAAAACTGACCTAGATCTAGGGCAACAGCGCGTTACATTTACAGACGCGGATCCAAGAATCGAAGATCTAGTGGATCAACGCCAGAGTAAGCTTGAGCTATTGCGCAAAGAAGTAGCTCAGATCTTAGGAGATATGCCTGTCAACATAGATACCTCAGGTGAAAATCTTTTGAGTGAAGGGCAATTGAGTGCCGTTGACTTAAATTTAGTCGGCTCTATGGTAGAAGCCCAGGTTAATTTGGCTAGCTTGAGCGCTCGTGAAAAAAGCCTAATTGAGTCACGCCAACAGCTTCGCAACCAGCTCAATCAATTTCCAGGGCTGATTGCCGAATATGATCGCCTCCAGCCCGAGGTTGAAATTGGGCGAAGCGTCGTTGAAAAGCTATTGGAACAGCAGCAAGAAACCAGCGCCCGTCTGAGTAGAGGAGGGTTTAACTGGCAGGTAGTGGAAGCACCACTGATAGGTGCTCAAACGGGTCCTAACCAAAAGCAAGATTTACTATTAGGGATAGTGGCAGGAGTCTTTTTAGGCGGCGTTGCTGCATTTGCGCGAGAAGCAATCGATGGCGTGGTTCACACCTCTGATGAGTTGAAACAGCAAGTTGCCATGCCGCTGTTAGGAATTGTGCCAGAGTTGCCCTCTCTTGAATTAGACAAATCGTTCATCAGTTTGCCCTTCCGCAAGGTTGAGGCGAGTATTCTGCCAGTGGCTAAAAGTTTGAACTGGCTGCCCTTTCGAGATGCCGTCGATTTAATTTACAAAAACATTCAACTGCTGAATCCCAATACTCCACTTAAGTCATTGACGATTACCTCTGCGGTTGCAGGCGAAGGTAAGAGCACCTTAATTTTAGGCTTAGCCTTGAGTGCAGCGCGGGCTAATCAGCGCGTGTTGGTGATTGATGCTGACTTACGCCGACCAGCCTTGCATGAGCATCTGAATCTGCCCAATGAGCAGGGGCTTTCCCGCATATTAACAGATCGCTCAGTCTCGCTCAAACCCAATCGGGTATCGTTGTCGGGTCTACGAATTGATGTGCTAACGGCTGGAAGTGAATCACCTGATCCAGTTAAGCTGCTGAGTTCAAAGCGGATGAAGGATTTAATCACCATGTTTACATCCCGCTACGATCTGGTGCTGATCGATACGCCGCCCATTTTGGGGATGGTAGATGCCGTTCAGGTGGCTTCATTATGCAATGGCAGCATTTTAGTAGGACGGCTTGACCGAGTCACGCAGGCAGATTTGACGCAGGCTGTAGAGCGGCTCAGCAAGCTAAACTTGATCGGCATTGTGGCCAATGGTTCTAGAAGCCACTCTACTCCTTATACTCCTGAAATTAATCGCAGTGGGCTGCTGCTGGCAAGAGAGTTCGAATCAATTCAAAATAATTGACCAAGCGATCGCCGTGCTTCTACCAACGAAACATCAATCCTAGAGGCTCCCACGACAGCCACAGCTTGTTGTTCAATTGGTTTGGGTCTCATCGCACCTAACAAATTTTGAGCCACAAATTTTGAGCCAAGCTTTGAGTCACTCATACCCTAACAATTCAATTAGCTGTGATCTTCCCTCGCAAGAGAGAGGCTGCGTTGAAAACTCATAAGTTTAGTTAAGTTAATTGTTGACATGAATCGTTTGTATCTCTTCAGGTAGATTGAACTTTGATCTATCTCCACTGATATTAGGAGTGCAAAGCAAAATGCTGATTAATTTAATAGCTGAATAGTTTCGGGGATCAGCTGACGTTAATCAATTGAACAGCGGAGAGACGAGATATGGCATCAGACAATCTTGACTTAGGGGAGAAGGCACTGAGCAAAGTGTTGGAAGTGGGAATCGCTAACCAGCTGGATCAAGTCGAAACCATTGATGTAGAAATTCGCACCGATCCAGGGAAGCTCTTGCAAGGAAAAGTAGACTCTGTTGCTATCTCAGGTAAAGGGTTAGTGATGAAGCAGGATTTACGCATGGAGACGATAGAAGTCACCACAGATCAAGTAGCAATCAATCCTCTCAGCGCAGTTTTTGGCAACATTGAACTGAGCCGTCCTACCGATGCTTCAGCCAAAATTGTTTTGACTGAAGCCGATATCAATCGAGCCTTTAACTCTGACCATATCCAAGGCAAGCTACAGAACTTGAAAATGAATATGGCAGGGCAGGCAATACCCGTGAATATCAACCAAGTTGTGATCAGCCTACCCGGTGACAACAAGTTTGTGATTAATGCAGACTTTTTATTAGTACAGACAAATGAACTGAAAAAACTTTCAGCTACCGCTGTTCCTCAAATCGAAGCAGATGGGCATCGTATCGGTTTAGAGGTTCTGTCGGCTGAAGGAGAAGGTCTAACGGTAGATCTAGTGGTTGCCATTTTCGAGCAACTCACTGCCCTATTAGATCTGCGGAACTTTGACATCCCCGGTATATCGCTTCAGCTGCATCGATTAGAGGCTCAAGTCGGCAAATTGGTTATCCATGCTAAGAGTCAAATCACTCAGATTCCCTCTAGCTAAAGTCTATT
>CASBQX010000356.1 GCA_949127925.1 Synechococcales cyanobacterium PMM_0002 | reverse complement strand
CCTCTGGGGGGGAAGATTGAAAGTCGGGCGGCGGGTTTTCATGCCCAGGCAGCCAGCCTAAGAACGGCAGCGGCAGCAGGGTGCTGAGATTAGTAATCACGACCAGCAGCCCCAAATTGGTGAAGTTATTTTCGGTGACGCCTAGCAGGTGCATCAGCACCGCCCCAAATTCGTAGGACAGCAGCGCGGCTAGGTTGGTAATCGACATCAGCAGGGCAAACAGGGTGGCTTCGACGCCAGGAGGGCAGAGCCGCGCGGCGAGGACTAGCACTGGCATATAGGCAATCTGCCCCATCACAGTCAAGATCAGGCTGTCGCCCAGGCTAAACCAGTGGTCGTCAATGCCGATCGCCCGGTTGGCGTGGGTCACCAGCAGCAGCATCGTCATCCCCAACACTGTAGAGATGACGGTAGTCCAGCCAAACAGTTTGCGGAAGGAAACCGTCCGAAAAAACCGCTGAAACATCCAGATGCCGACCAGTGAAGCCATGCTGGTGACTAGCCGTACCCGTCCTAGAAATTCTGGGGTGAAGCCCAGTTCATTCGTCGTAAAGAAGAAAAAGGCAGATTCGGCGGTGGGGGTGGCTTGCCAGAGAAAGAGAAACGCGGTAGGTAGCCAGATCGATTTTTGGGTGACGGTTTGGCGAAGCTGGTGTACCTGCTGCCAAATTGCTGACCACTCGGTGGGCTGAGTGACTTTTGTTTCGGTAATTAGCCCAGCAACCAGCGACACAATTAATGGAAATGTGGCGGTGATGGCAAAAATGGTGTGCGGGCTGAAGCGCTGGAGCAAAAAGCCGCTGAAGTATGCAGTGATTAGCCCACCCACCGCAGACGCTCCCCAGCACAGCGCCTGTAGCGACCCGGCATCACTGGTAGATTCGGTGCGGGCGCGCTCTACCACCAGCGAGTCTACAATTACGTCACTGACGGCGATCGCCAACGAACTCAGCACCATCGCCGCCGTAGCGGCCCAGGCGCTATGCACCACCGTGGCCATCAGCAGCCAAGCGACGGCACCGAGCAGTCCCGACAAAACTAAATAAGGACGGCGACGGTAGCCAAATATCGGCAGCCCATCTGACAGGAAACCAAACAACGGCTTCACCATCCAGGGAATCGCGGCAATTCCGACCAAGGCAGACACCTGCGCCGGACTTAGCCCTAGCTCATCTTTCATGAAGAAGCTAACGGCCAGCCGCGCCAGTCCTAAAATGCCTTGAACAAAATAAACCATCAGAATGGCCATCAGTTCTGGCGTTGGCTCGTTGCCAAAAAATACCTTCTGAGTGAAAGATTCTTTGAACTTGGAAACCCTAGCAGCAGATACGATCATTGGCAACTCGATGTTAAGAAATGTCAAGCATGTCTTCTATGATAACGCCTCAAACTGGTTTAGCTAGAATGCTCCCTATTTCCCGGTTTGGGGGCAGCTTAGCGCCGTCCCACATCAACGGGATCGGGACTTAAGGCACAAGGATAAAATCAAACCGACTCAACGCGTTGGTATTTAGAACCACAAACGCGCCGCTTCTAGACGTATCCCCAAAACCCGAGCTACTGCCATTTGGGTTATAAAACAGGGTACGCGAGCCGCGACTGAATACAACTCTGGCCGCGCTATTTTGCGCTAAGTCGTTATTTTCAACTACCGCAAACTCAGAGGCGCTGCTGAACCCAATTCCTGGAATACTAGACAGCCCAAAGGTGTCACGCGACAGCTGAATTACATCCTGGTTGGTTCTGAAGTCGGTGATCGTATCAATTCCGATGTCGGCATCACGGAAGCTGCGGCCTGTGTTGTAGATAAATTGATCTAGCCCGCCGCCGCCCGTCAGGGTGTCGTCGCCCGCCTCTCCGCTCAGGTTGTCAGAGCCTTGACCGCCGTTTAGGGTATCTAGCCCAATGCCACCCAACAGGGTGTCAGCCCCTTTGCCGCCATTGAGGCTGTCGCGTCCGTTTTGCCCCTCTAGGGTGTCGCTACCTTGCCCACTGACCAAGATATTGTCTGCCCCATTGCCCGTCATGCGGTTGGCCAGCCCGTTACCTGTTCCTGAGATAGCTTGCTTGAGCAGAACTAGATTTTCGAGATTGGACGACAGCACAAAGCTCACCTCGGAGCGGACGGTATCCACTCCAGGGCCTGCATATTCAATGCGATCGCCCACATTGTCAATCATGAACGTGTTGTTGCCAGGGCTACCCAAAAAGATATCGCGGCCTTGGCCACCATCTAGCGTATCGTCGCCGCCGCTGCCGCCAGACAAGCGATCGTTGCCCGCTAAGCCTTTGAGTACATTGGTGCCGCTATTACCAGTCAAGATATTGTTGAATCCGTTGCCCGTGCCGTTAATGTTTGCCGTGCCCTTCAGCGCCAGGATTTCTAAGTTAGAGCTGAGGGTAAAACTGATCAACGATTCAACTACATCAATGCCTTGGTCGTTCCCTTCGGTAATGCGATCGCCCGTCGTATCGATTTCATAGGTATCGTTTCCGGCGCTGCCGATTAATTGATCCGTCCCTTTGCCACCGCTGAGGCGATCGCTTCCGGTGCCGCCTTCTAATCGATCGGATCCCGCCAGCCCAAATAGCTCATCGTCTCCGGCTAGCCCTTGGATGGTATCGTTACCGCCACGCCCCGTGAGGGTATCGTTGCCAGAAGTACCCTTAATCTCTGCCATTCACAAATCCTCAATGATGTAGGTATATTTTTTGTGAGTCCTTGTTTCAAAGAAAATACACCCTGAACTCCACAAAATTACAGCAATTTTCGTCCAGGGAACCAATAGTTAGAGTCTGCACCTTCAAAAAGAGAGAGAATCTAAGCCTGGACGGGTCTGCCTGCCTGCCAAAGGCAGACTTGCAGCGCCATCAACCTAAAATGAGAAGTGCTGACATAAATTTTGGCGATTGGATCTGAATAGATGCTGGCGAAAATGAGTGGATCAGCTCACAATCTCATCAGAGTACAACCCAACGATTGAACGTTTCGCACTTACGGTCAAAAGATTTGACATTAGTTATTTATGAATGCTGCTTGGCGATCGCTCCCCCACTTCAATCAAACCGTTTTGCTGCTGACCAGCCTGACGCTGAGCGCGGCTCTGGTGAGCTGCGATCGCACCACCACGCAGCAATATCAGGCGTCGGCTACCACTACCTACACCTGGCAGGTGGAGTATCAAGGCACTGGGGGTGGAGCCGGAGAACGCCCACCTCGAATCGAAAAATTTGCGGCCTCTGAGTTAGTCAATGAAAATGGGCAACAGCCAGAGGGGGCAGTGACCGGGCCGGACGATCAAGGTCTATGGTGGGGGGGATTGCCACCTCGCCCGACGGTCAACCAGCTAGAAGCCAAACAGCGCAGCCAGGAAGTGATTGGTACGCCTAAACTGCGAAAAAGCATCAATTATACCGTCACATTTCGCTTACCTGGAGGCAATAACCAGACGTTGCCCACCCGTTATGAGGTCTACCGCAAAGTTGTGCGCGCCTACAAAGACCGTATCCCCCTAGAGTTTACCCTCGACCCAGCACAGAATAGTGTCCTCAAGGCCGAGCCAGCGTTACCGCCGCTGGAATGATTGTGGGGCGTTGTTGAGCCGCCCGTGGGATGAATCATTTGGATTAGCATTTAGAGCCGTGACCAGGATCTCGGTACAAATGCTTCATCCCCATACCCCAACCACACACAGACCCGCGCTCCGCGCCCCGCTCGGTCGTTCTTCTCAAACACCCTCATGGCGTCCACGCCTACCACGGTGCCCAGTCTGCCCAGTCGAGGTTGAAAATAGAGGTGTTGGGAAAATCAATCGGGTTGCCATTTTTGACTAACAGCTGTTGCAGCTTGGCCAACTGTGGCTCAGGTCGGGGCAAGTCATCCACTAACTGGTAGGGCAAAACACCTTCTGCCAGCGCAAATGAGGCCGTTGTGCCCGCCGCTGCCCCAGACGACCATTCAAAGGAATGGACTCGATAGGCTGCCGCCGCAATCGTACTTGTAGCAATGCTTTTACCCGTCACTAGCAAATTGTCAATGTTCTGCGGAATCATTGCCTGAAGTGGAATTTGCCCTGGGTAAGCCGCTCCATGTCCTTGCCTCACACCGGGGCGCTCAATATTGCCCGGAGCTTCTGG
>CASBQX010000355.1 GCA_949127925.1 Synechococcales cyanobacterium PMM_0002 | reverse complement strand
TCCTCGGATGGAAAACCGCTCTGGGTAGACTTGTGTGTACACCGTAGGCCCTTTGGGAGAGGGGCTGGGGGTGAGGGCTAAAACTACAGTTCTCAACATGGACTTGGTTTATGTATCTTTTAGCTGGACAAACACCGCTCCACGTCGCACATTGGCTTCGCTGCCGTAGCTACTAATGGTCAGCGATCGCAGATGGTCAAAAAACGGTTTACCTGCCAGTTCTGCTAGCTTAAGCGCCGGGATGCGCTGTTCTAGAGGTTGCTTAACGCGTTGCCAATCAATATAAAGATAGCCGTCATTATGGGACGCAATCGGGGCGATCGCTTGCCTAAAGGCTGGAGATTGCAGCAACGACTTTTGAGCCGACTTTTGAGCCGACTTTTTCGACGTTTGGGCAGCAACGGCCAGCACTTCTTCCATCGCAGCCACAGAGGTTGTCAGTACCTCATACTGGTTGACGGTAGTCCGCACGCCTTCTACATCGGCTTGCAGCAGCGTTGGGGCATTCTTATTACGTTTATTTGTCGTAGACAATTTCGCCCAGATGAGGGCGTCTTGGCTGCCAATGGCTATGGGGCCAACGCTCAGACCGCGCTGTTGGGCGATCGCATCTAGATGCTCTAGGGCAGGGGCAGTCGTGGCAGTTCTTTCTGCTACAAATACTAGCTCTGGGTTGCCATTTGGCTGGGGCAGCACGCCCAAGGCAAACTCCCGATCGACCCAATTCACCAAATCGTCGGCAAAGGTCACGCCCCACTGCCGCTCTAGGGTGTCAATGGGCTGATTTAGCAGCGCCGACAGCACACCATAATTTGCCAGACCGCTGGTCAATTCTGCCCACAGCTGACGCAGGTTTTGCCCTGATGCCGCCACGGGCGCAGCGGCAGGTAAAAACTGAAGTGCCCCCACAGGCTGCGTCAGAGCAGGCTGAGTAGCGGCTAAGGTTTGCCCCGGTGCGGCCAGCAGAGCTGTTTCGGCCAAAACGCCCTGGCGCGACAGTTCTAGCCCCACTACCAAGCTGTCAAATAGCTGCCGATCTGCCCCGTCTGGGGTGAGTTTACCCGTCAGCTCTGGGTTGCCCAGCCACCGCCCAAACTGCGGCAGGTTAACGAAGGTCACCCCAATTTGGCGATCGGGCAATCGCTCTAGTGCCTGTCGATAGGCCCGACTGCTGCTAAGACTGAGGTCTGGAGCCTGGACGTTGTTGATGGCATCTCGCAGCACCTTGGGCGAATTGGCAAATAAGACGAAGCGATCGCCCACCACAGCGCTCGTCAGTGTCGAGGGAGGCGCGGGCAACGTCGGGCTGGGAGATTCAGCTCCAGCAGGTTTTACTGCCCGTCCTTTGGCGCTATCCGGCGTTTTTGCTCCCGGATCTATGCCGCCATAAATCAAATTCACCCCAGAATATTGCTCAAACACCAAATTGGTGCCAGCGATCGCCCGTTTCTGCCAAAACAGCTGCAAAAATTCTCTGGCCCGCTGCGGATCTTCGGTGGTGGCGGCCAGCAGATAGCCCGGTTGCAGCCCATTGCCTGCATCGCGGTCAATATCTGCCGACGTCACCGCCACCGTAATTTCATCGCCCAGCCAGGGTTTGATATCGGCGTCATAATCAACCCCTTGACCTGCCAGCAGCGTTTGCTTAATCGTTTCCAGTTCGGCGCGGGCGCGGCGGCGCTCTCCTGGTGCAGCCACCGCCAACCGAAACGCTTCCAGGCGATCGGGCTTCACCAGCAGTGACACCATCCCAGGAGACTGCTTTGGCACAAACATGGCCGCCGCAGGGCTAGACAGCTTGCCCCCTTGCAATAAGGTCAGCGGGCTTTGTGCTGCTACCCAAGAGAATCCCACCACTGCCACCAGCAGTAGTGCCACCACCATAGCGCCCAACCCAAGGAAGAAGGAACGAGACTTCATGAGCGATCCAAACTTAGGAATATGGATTTAATCAGATCGGGAATTTGATTGCTGGTAGGGGCGAACGGCCGTTCGCCCCTACCGAAGAACGGCCGTTCGCCCCTACAGAAGAATGGCGGAGCAAACCCGGTGCAAACCCGGTGCAAACTCAGTGCCAAAACTTAGTTTAGTACCGCGCGGGCTACAAGTTGCTCCAGGCTACTTTTTCTCCGCAATTCTCCCCAGGCTTCACAAGACTCCATGACCATACCCAGAACCGCAGGCCAAAAAACGACCCTACAAGGTTTGTGTCACAATGAGTCTCAGTCGCTCATACGGATACTTCCCCAATTGATCGAGGTAGAGGTTCATCAGCAGCTGCGGGCATTTCTGCGAGAGCAGGGCGAGCCTTACTGGCCACACCATTTGACGATGGCGCGGTTGGTAGCTCGGGCACTTCGTTTGGAGCGCAGTGCGCTAATTCAAACCAGCGCCCCTTCTGGCTATCACGGACGCTATCGCCTCAGCTACCTGATGCCTGCGCTGTTGTGGCCAGCGACTACGATTTTGGTTGTTCCTGAAGCCGTCCAGCAACGGCTGCTGATGGTCGAAATTCCTCGGCTGCGGCAGTGGATTCCAGCCGACAAGGCCATTCGCACGGGCGATCGCTTCCCCCACGACGATTTTCAAGGGTTACTGCTGACCTCACCTCAGTCCTGGCTGAGCGATCGCCTCAATGGGGAAGGCCGTTTCCCGCCGCACATTCCCACTATTTTGGATGGGGTCGATGATTTAGAGAGTTGGGTGAGAACCCAGCTAACCGTGACGTTGCATCCGCGCGACTGGGACGATCTGATGCTGGCCTACCCCGACCAGGTCGAATTAATTCGTGATACGCGCGTGCAGCTGACCCGCAGCTTATTTCAACATCCCGCCAATCCCTACGACTGCTATTTAATGGAGCCGCTAGACCAGGCAATCCTGGGGCAGCTTTACCGCACCTTGCTAGGAGATGGCCAGCCGTCTGGCAAACCGTCTACCCTGGATCGACTGCCCAATCACTGGCAGCAGTTTTGGACGCGATCGCAACAGGCTAGCCAGTTGCTTTGGGCAGATGTGAGCCGCCAATATGGCCAATTTTCGTTGGGGTGCTGCCCAGTAGACCTAGCCTCAACCCTTGATCCAATTTGGCAGCAGCAGCCCGTTGTCTTGGTGGGCGGGGCACTCGATATGGATGCGGATGCCGCCATTTATCGGCAGCGGATTGGCCTGGGCGATGTCACCTGTCTCAAATTTTCGCTCGATCGCCAAAACGAACTGATCCAGCTTTATTTACCCGATCGCTTGCCCATGCCCAACACGCCCCAGTTTCAGGCGGCATTGATGAGTGAACTGCGCGCCCTGCTAGCTGCCAACACCGCCAATCAAGGTCTTACCGTGGTATTAGTGGGCGATATGCCGCTTAAGGCTCAAGTTGGCTCTATCTTGGCAGCGGAGTGTGGCTCCCGCGTCCAGGTCGAAAAAACCTGTCTAGATGAGCGCGGCATCTTAATTACGGGCTGGGATTTTTGGCGGCAAAACCAGGGTGTGCTGCCCGCTCCTCACCTGTTAGTCATTGCTACCCTGCCAATTCCATCGCTAGAAGATCCGCTGGTAGCTGGGCGAGTAGCGTATTACAAGCATCTGCGCCAAGATTGGTTCCGGCTCTATCTACTTCCCGAAGCCCTCAGTGAACTGCAACGGGCGATCGCCCCCGTACGCGAGTCTCAAGGCGTGGTAGCACTGCTCGACAACCGGGTCAACCATCGCAGCTATGGGCAGCAAGTTTTGGCCGCCCTGCATCCATTGGCGCGGATCAATTATCTAGATGCCAACCTATTTACCCATTTGGAAGGGTTAGGGAATCGAGGCTGGAGCCTGTAAAGCTATGGTTAAGAACATCCGTTACAACCGCCCAAGCCCGGTGCATCAGGCAGTATTATCGACAGTAGGGGTCAACGACTGTTGATCTCGGAAAAGGCTGATGTGTAACCTGCAATCTGAGGGAACTGGATCATGGGAGATTCCAAGCGGCGCAAAGAGACAATCGGCGAAAAGTATGGCCAAGAGGGCAATATCTATCCCTGGTTGCCCATCAAAAAAAGTGAGGCGACGCAATTTGTCTCGGCGAGTACCCGAGGAGCCTGGATTGGCATTGGTCTACTGGTGGTGTACTGGGTCGTCGTCAGATTTGTTGGGCCTGCTTTTAGACTGTGGGAAGTGAATTAATTACCAGTGTGTAGAATGTGTTAGTCGCAGCCGTAACGCATCTCTTCTGCTCCTTCGGTGCGTTACGCTAGCGTCAACACACCCTACGCACTTTTTAGGCTCTATCTACAAAAGTCAAAGGCAAAAATCAACGGCTACAATGACCTTTTAGGTAGCACCATAAATCACACCTGAGTCGGTCAGATTAAGGGTTTTCACCAAGGTGCCTTTGCCAGTTTTTAAGTTGATCTGAATTTCCTCATTGCGAGATGTGTAGCCTCGCACGCTCTTCTTATTGAACGGAGCCAATCCAAAGACATTATCAAAGCCAATTGAACCAATCTTTTGCGATCGCCCCTTCAAATCGATCGAGAATAATACATTGCCGCTAGAGCCTCTAGAAGTAGCATAAAACTGCTTTTTGTTGGCAACAAATACCAGGTCTCCACTGCTGCTGAAGCCAGGAACTGTAGAGATCTTAGAGGCTAAACCTGTGTTTTGATTAATGCTATAGAAGGTGGAATCGCCAGCGCCATAGAGCTTATTGCCAGAAAACCCGAGCGCATTGACGTATGAATTTGTGCTACCTACGGCAGTAGCGGTGCCAGATGCAGCATTAAGCCGATAAATCGTGCTGTCTGTGTTGCCAAATAGACGATTACCTTTACCCTGGGCGACATCTAAAAATCTTGGAGCGTTTGAGATAAAAGGTTGAAATGAGCCATCGGTAAGCACATTGCCAACCCGGCCTGTACTGGTAGAAACAATAGACATTTGAAATTAGGTGGGTGAAATTAGGTGGGGTACAGCTCCACGCTACTTCAACCCTAGGCATGTTGCCAATCGGAGAATTTGCGGATAGACAGAACATGGACAAACATGTAATGCCAACTTCAATAGAGGATGCGACACGTGCTGTACGGACATAGCAGTGCCATGCCCGTACCTAACAATAGATTTGCGGTGATCGTTGATTAAACTGGTGTAAATTTCCGTAGAGATGCGATTAATTGTAGAGACGCGATTAATCGCGTCTCTACAATTAATTTATTGTTGAGATAGGCGCTTGACGGATTCTCCTCCTAGGCGGTTGTGGGCATCTTCTAGCAGTGCCGGGATTTGATCGGCAAAGGGGCTGCGGCTGAGGCAGGCAAGCAGCTCTAATTCGCTGGTTTGACCGACTTTGTTGCCGGGAAACCAATGGCTGGCGTTGCCGAGCATGTTGTAGCGCACTTGGGCATATTCTGTCATGTCGTAGGCGATCGCCAAATTCCGTAGCCACAAAATAGAGCGAATATTCACCTGGTTGGGCACATCTTCTAAGGCAGGCAGTCCCACCTCCCAGTGTTTGCACCAGTTTTCACCTAAAGCCGCGATCGCCGCCTGTTCCAACCGATGCAAAATTTCGGGCAGAACTTGATCGGCTCGATCGAGTAACGGCAGTGCCTTTAAATGTTCATCAAAGTCTTCTGGCCGCGCCGCGCCAATGCTCAAGGTGTGCACTTGCGGGTGGCTGAGGCAAAACAGATCATTGAACACCAGCGGGCTGAGCGGCGCACACAGGTCTACCAGCTTTGGCGGCGGCGCGTAGAGCATTCCCCCTTTATCGGACGGGCTAATGATAAACACCCCCATGTCGTGCTGGCGCGCCGCTTCAATTGCCGCCCAGTTGACCTGGTTGATGTAGTACCAGTGCAGATTGAGATAGTCGAACTGGTCGGTGGCGATCGCCTGCACAATCACCTCCGTTGGGGCATGGGTAGAAAACCCGATGTGCCGAATTCGGCCTGCCCGCTGCAAGTCCCGTAATACCTCTAAACAGCCTCCGGCCCGAATGCTGTACTCTAATAATTCAGGTGTATTGATACCATGAATGGAGAGCAGATCTACATACTCTAGCCGCAAATTTGCCAGCGACTCTTCCACCGTCTGCCGAAACTCATTGGCGTCGGCCACCGGAGACACTTTAGTTTGCACAATTAGCGACTCGCGAGGGAAATGGGGTAAAATTTGCCCCAACTGCACCTCCGAACTGCCATAGCCCCGCGCCGTTTCGATGTGGTTGATGCCCACCGCTAGCGATCGCCGAACTGTAGCCTCCAGATTTGCCTGGTTGTCTGGCGGAATTTTTTCAATTGAAATATCTTGCCACTTGTACTGATAACGCATTCCACCGCACGAGAATACTGGCATTGCCAGCTCCGTCCGCCCAAATCTTCGGTATTCCATAAGAAGGCTAAGTACAGACAATAGAAGAATTGTTTGACCATGATGAATCAGACATCTACAAAAGTAGCAATAATAGGGTTATCTCAACGTTCATATCGCCGATAAGGACACTAGACCCCCCACTCTGGTTCCCTTGTTGGCTTTGCACTTCTCAAAATTGGCTTATTTTATATGGATATTTCGGAACTGGACGACATGGAAGCGTCTGTCAAAGACCTGTTGTCGTTGGCAAAGATAGAGCTTGAAGAGAACCGACTGCAACAACAGCGCGATGACCAAATTCAGCAGAAAATTGTTGAAATTAAGCAACGCCTAGAGCCACTTTTACAAGCAACAGAGAAAATGCTGGCTCAGTTTGGGGGGGGTGCTTGCCCAGATAGCATAACCTACCAAAAGTTAGAAGAAAAAGTGATGGAACTCCGCCAGCGGCTGGCAGAAGCCCCAGCGTTGGCGGCTCAAATGGTAGACCGACAGCTGATTTTGAACGAAGAGCGGCTGCTAGACGAACGGCTGACAGAGCAGGCAAATCGCTGGCGACACGCGCTAAAAGACGATTTGATTGAAATGATTTCTGAACAGCAAGACTTTTACAGCGCTACCGATGCCTCGATCGCCATTCGGGGCTACATGAATGACCTGAAGGCGATCGGCTGTTTAGAATCGGTAGTCGAATTTTTGATTGAACATATCAATACCCACAGCGAGGAAGGGCCAGTCGCACGGCTGCGTGGCACCCACGAACAAACCCTCAACTTCATCTACAACAAAGCCTTAGAAAACCGCTCTCGGGTGGAGCGTGCCCCCGATGTGCAGCCTCGGCTGCGCCATCGCACCTCTGAGAAACGCCCCAATCCCTACACCCAACTCGAAGGCAAAGTGGTAATTTTTGGCGGGCACGATCGGCTCGAAACAGCGGTGCGTACTCGGCTGCGCGATTCTACGGTGACTTTGATTTGGTGTACAGCCCAGGCAGGGCCTCAAATCGCAGAACAGTCCGAAAGCCATGTTGCTAGTGCTGACTTAATTTTGGTCATGACCGGCTATACCAGCCATAAACTAACCGACAAAGCTGTTCAAGCCGCTCAGCGCGCCGGGAAAATTCCCGAAATGATTAATACAACTGGGGTAATCCGCGTCTTAGAAGCGATCGAATATGGGCTGAAAACGAAATTGCTGGCTCAACGGCTGAATAACTTTTCCAAACCTGCTTGATCTGAACGGCTTGCCTTCACGCGAATAACCGTAGAGACGCGATTAATCGCGTCTCTACGGTTATTCGCGTCTCTACGGTTATTTGGGAAACTATTTGGCATGAGGGCAGTCTAGTTTTCTCTAGGGCGTTATTTACCAAGATTTTTAGGCACTCCAGCTGGAATGAGGGCATGGCAATGCCATGCCCACGGGATGTGTCGCCTCCTTCATTGAAATTGGTACGGCTTTTGAAAGATATGCTTTTGGAAATAAATATATGCAACCCGCTTCATCCCCTGTGCGCCCTTCCGTGCTCGATCGCTTCCCTCAAGTGTTTGCCGGGTTGACCATCTTATCGCTGTCGCTAGTCGTCAGTTCCCTAATTTGGGGCAACGCCATTCGCGATTTTAGACAGTCGGACGATGCCTTAATTGTGACTGGCTCGGCCAAACGACCGATTCGCTCCGACTACATTGTGTGGCGGGTATCGGTTTCGAGCCAGCAGCCCACGGCTCAAGCGGCCTATCAAGACCTGAAACGCCAGACTGAGCGCGTGCAAGCCTACTTAAACGAGCAAAAAGTACCCGAGAATGCCATCACCCTGGGTGCCGTGGAAACAACGGCCATTCCAGCCGTTGACGGCAACGGGCGAGAAACAGGTCAAACCTTGGCCTATCGCCTCAGCCAGCGGTTTGAAATCCGCTCAACTGAAGTCGATCGCTATACCAAGCTGTCTCAGCAGGCGACCGATTTGATCAATGAAGGCATCGCCCTGGTGTCGGAGCCGCCTCAGTATCTGTATACGCAGCTAAGCAAGGTGCGGATTGAAATGGTGGCAGAGGCAACCAAGGATGCCAAAGCCCGAGCGGATGCGATCGCCCAGAGCACAGGCGACCAGGTGGGCGCAGTCCGCAGCGCCGAAACGGGCGTGTTTCAAATTACCGCTCGCAACTCCACCGATGTCAGCGATTACGGCATCTACGACACAACGTCGATTGAAAAAGACATTACGGCAGTGGTATCGGTCACGTTTGGCATGGACTAAATTCTCAAACCTAAAGATCCCCGACTTCTACGACGGGATCAGGCGTCATAGCTGATCGACCGCAGAGTCACAGGGCGCAGAATTTTTCGACGCAGCGGACGAACAGTTCTACGCCTATGCCCAAGGCCGTCTCGTCGAAGTCGAAGCGGGGATGGTGGTGGGGATAGGCTAGCCCTTTGTCGGTATTCGCGGAGCCGAGGAAGAAGTAGCAGCCGGGGACTTCTTGCAGAAAGAACGACATGTCTTCACCGCCCATCGTCTGGCAGTCGGGCACGACCCCAGCCGGGGTTTCGATTACGGTTTCGGCTACAGAACGCACCAGGTTGGCGATCGCCCCATCATTCACCACTGGCGGGTAGAGCTTGCGGTAGTCGAGGGTGTAGGTGGCACCGTGGCTGTGGCAAATCCCGGCAACAATTTCGTTAAACCGCCGCTCAAAGAAATCGGTCAGCGCTGGGTCGAAATAGCGCACCGTGCCGCTGAGGGTGGCGCTGTCGGCAATCACATTGCGCGCCTTCCCGGCTTGAAAGCTGCCTACAGTGACTACGCCCGACTGGAGCGGGTCGAGGTTACGCGCCACAATTGTTTGCAGGGCGTTCACCACCTGGGACGCGACCACAATGGAATCGATCGTTTGGTGCGGCATGGCACCGTGACCCCCTTTGCCCTGAATCGTCAGGTCAAATAATTCCACCGCTGCCATCATGGCTCCGGTGCGCACGCCTGCGGTGCCCAGCGGCAGGTTGTTCCACAGGTGCAGGCCAATAATCGCGTCCACATCAGGATTTTTCAACACGCCTGCGTCCACCATCGGCTTTGCGCCACCGGGCCCCTCTTCCGCAGGCTGAAAGATAATTTTGACCGTACCCGCGAAGTGATCCCGGTGCTGCGACAGGTAGTATGC
>CASBQX010000354.1 GCA_949127925.1 Synechococcales cyanobacterium PMM_0002 | reverse complement strand
GTCAGCGGGATTACCACAATTTCTGCCACCAGATAGGCGGTGGAAATCCAGGAACCTTCTTCTAAGGTGGCTCCTAGGGCGGCCTGAATGTCTTGCAGAGAGGCATTGGTGATCTGGATATCCAGCACCGCCATGAACGCACCTAGAATGGAGCCGAATACGCCAATCCAAGTTTTGAAGGGAACATGATCGGGAGCCGGGGACGGCAGCGCGATCGCCCGATCCGCTCGACGGGAGTTGGCGATCGCGTCATGTCCAGGCCGACTCATATAAGCTCCTGTGCCAACTGTATAAAGTGGGAATAGCGATCGCGAAAGGGCTAAGATCTGGTGGCATTGGCTTCACTGCACATCAACGCTGACGCTAGCGGACATGCCTGGGCTAATCCGGGATTCGTAGCCTTGAATGCTGCTGGAATCAAACGTGACCTTCACCGGCACCCGCTGCACAATTTTGGTGAAATTTCCTGTGGCGTTGTCCGGCGGCAACAGGGCAAATTCGGAACCAGGGGCGGGCGACAGACTGGACACTGTTCCGGTAAATGCGTGGCCGGGGAAGGCGTCGAGCTTAATTTCGACCGATTCACCGGGCCGCATGTCTGCCAACTGGGTTTTTTTAAAGTTGGCCACCACCCAGACATCGTTACCCACGACTGCCATCAAGGCTTGTCCGGGCTGCACCTGTTCACCTACCTCCACGGATTTACGCCCAATCCGGCCTCCGACTGGGGCGCTAAGGTTGGTGTAGGAAAGCTGCAATTGGGCTTCGGCAAGATTGGCTTGTGCCTGGGCAATAGTGGCCTGGGCGGCATCGTATTGGCTGCGCGTTACGGCGGTTTGCACGTTGCCCATCTACGCCTTTTGCACGCCGCCCTGGCTGGCGGCGAGTCCGGCTTGCGCGGCAGCAATCCCATTTTGAGCTTGAGCCAGTCGCGCCTGCGCCTGGCGGACGCCCTGCTGCGCCACCTGCTGCTGTGCCGAGGCCACGTCGTAGGCGGCTTTAGCAGAGTCTAGCTGCTGTCGAGAAATGGCTCCAGATTGGTAGAGCGACTGATAAAACTAATGCTTAGCACTCTAAGTATTGTAGCAAGTCCAAGCGGCTGCAAGCTCCCCTTAATCGTCTTGCGCTAAGGGGAGTGAACATTGAAGCCGAGAGAGTTTGGCGGGTTCTGGGTAAGCCCCAACAGCCACTGGCGCGGCGCTGACAGGATTGGCAGCAACCGCTAGCAGCTTCAGCTGCCCTCCCATCAGGTCTAGCAACGCCTGACTAGCCAACAGGCTTAGCCCTGGAGATAACCGATCGGCAGCCTGGTAGCGTTTGGCAGCGGCATTGGAGACGAGTGACGTCGTGAACGAGAGCGTCTGGTCAGGTTGACTGAGCAGGTGAACTGGTTCTTGCCATGCTTCGATGGGACGGGTATCTTCTAGCCACAGGTGTACCTGTTTGGTGGCCAGATCCAGATGGGTGCTGAGGTGGATAGATCCGTCGTCCATTTGGGCGATCGCTGTGCCAACTAAACTGACCAAGAGCTGTTTTAAGCAGCGCGGATCGGCTAGAACGTAGATGCTGGGATCGGGTCGATCGATTTGCAGGCGAAGATTGCGATTTTGGGCGGGCATTTGAGTCATCTGCTGCACCACTTCTAGCACCTCTAACAATTGCAGCGGCTGGATCTCCAGCTTGCTGGTGCCATGTTCTGCCTTAGAAATTGCGATGACCTCATCCAGCAGCGCCAGCATTTTTAATGCCGACTGATTCGACTGTTTGACAAATTCGCGTTCCTCTTCCGGGCTGTCGCACAGATCTGACAAAATTAGCTGCTGTAGCCCAATTACCCCGTTCAACGGCGATCGCACCTCATGGGAGGCGCGTGCCAAAAAACCTGCCTTGTACTGCGCCATCTCTGTTGCCATCCGATAGGCCAGCCGCACGCGCTGTAGCTCTGCCGCCAGAAATTCTGCCAGGGACTCTGGCGTAGGTGATGACATGGCCAACCCTGTCAAGTCATCCGCCCCTAACCCTTGCACCTCCCCAGCAGCCGAAACATCGAGGGTTAACCCGTCTACTAACTCCCACGCCAGCTTGGCCGCTCCCACCATTCCGGCCTGATTACCCAATTCAGCGGGGAGAATTTGCAGCCCTTCCCGTGAGCTAGCTAAAACCCGAATTTCTAGTTCGGCCAGCAACGATGGATAAAACCACTCAAAACTAGCGCTGATGCCGCCGCCAATGATGACAGCGGCGGGCGTGAGCATGTAGATGAGGCTGGCTAGTCCGGCAGCGAGTTCACAGCCATAGGTGTGCCAAAAGGCGATCGCCTCCTCGTTGCCAGCTGCTGCCAGCTGCCCCAGTTGCTCTGGCTCTAGCCCGGTGCGCCGCCGAATTGCCTGCACCGAAACATGTTGCTCTAAGGAGCCGCGATTGCCGCTGTTGCACGGGTTCCCCTGAAGGTCAAGCGTAATTAGCCCCAGTTCGCCAGCGGTACCGTGGCGTCCGACAAACAGCTTGCCGTTCATCACTACGGCACCCCCCACCCCCGTGCCCAGGGTCAGCAAAATCAGGTCTTGAAACTGCCGCCCTGCCCCTAGCCAAGCTTCGCCTAGACCAGCACAGTTGGCGTCGTTGGCTAGCACCGTGGGTTTGCCCGTTTTTGCCTCTAGCCAATCGGCTAATGGCACATCCTTCCAACCCAAGTTGATCGCCACACGGGCAACCCGGCCAGCGGCATCGGCAGGGCCAGGTGTGCCCAACCCAATCGCGCTACATTGGTTCTGCGGATCAAGCTGGGCGATCGCCGCTACAATCGCATCCAGCACGACTGCGGGCTGCGGCGGCTGGGGGGTAGGCACCGTTAGAGACTGTAAACATTGACCCGCCTGGTCAAACCGCCCTAGCTTAATGGCGGTGCCGCCTAGGTCTATGCCAATTACCTGTGGTGCGGCGAGGTTGGTTGTCATATGTGACTGTCCCTAAAACGAGAATTCAAGTGGAAACTCAGCGGCGAACTCAGCGGCGAACTCAACGGCGAACTTAACTACCGTCAGCAGGCTGCCGCGTTTGGGTGCAGGTCTGCGGCGGGTAAGCGAAGATTTTACCCCATTTTTCTGATATCCCTATTTTCCTATACTCCAGATTATCTTTTCCAGCAGGCGATCGCCAGATAGGCGGTTACAGCCTGCACACTGAGTACTAGGACAACACAGGCCGGCCATTGACCCACACCCCAGGCCAATCCAGGAATAATGGCTCCCAAACTGCCGCCTAAATAATAGAAAGCCACATACAATCCTGTGGCCGACGATCGCCCTTCTAGCACCGTCGTCCCCACATAGCTGGTGGCCACCGCCTGACAAATGAACGTGCCAAAGGCGCTAATACTCAGCCCCGCAATCACGACGCCTAGGATTGGCACTAAGGTCAGCAGCACACCCGCTGCAACGGTGGCGATCGCCCCCAGCAGCGAGCGTCGATAGCCCAACCGCCCAATCCAGCGACCCGCTAGCGGCGTAATCACTGCGCCAAATAAGTACACGCAAAAAATCGAACCCAGCGCCACCGACCCAAGGCGAAACGGCGCGGCTGATAGATAAAACGTGATGTAGGTAAAAATGGCCACCATTGAGAACAGCACATTAAACCCCACCGCATAGGCCGCAATTAAGCGCGGATTTTGAATGTGCGATCGCATAGCCGTCAATGTATGGCGAATGCTAGGTTTGCGGACAAAGTGCCGGGAGCGAGGCAGCCATACCCAGGCCACACAGCCGCCCAATAGCGTCAGCCCCCCCAGCAGGCCAAACACCCAGCGCCAGCCCAGGGCATCGGCCACCAGCCCCGCCAAAAACCGACCCGAAAACCCGCCAATGACGTTGCCCGTAATATAAATCGCCATGGCGGCACTGACCCCAGCCCCAGACCATTCTTCGCTGACATAGGCCATGCTAACGGCAAAAATGACTGCCATGATTAGCCCCTGCCCAAACCGCCACGCAATTAAGCTAGACAAGCTAGGTGCGGTCGCGGCCAGCAAGGTTGGGATGGACAGCAGCAGCAAGGCTGGCACAATTACCCGCTTGCGTCCCAAAATATCGGCCAGGGCACCCACCCACGGAGCCGCTAGCGCGACGGCAATCGTAGTGGCGCTGACGGTGAGACTAGCTTCGACTTTAGACGCATGAAAAACCTGCGTAAACAGCGGCAGTAATGGCTGCGTGGTGTACAGATTCAAGAATGAACAAAACCCGACCAATGCCATCGCTAGCGATCGCCGATTGACCCGTGTACTGGCTGTCCCTGCGGTTGCTGCTGCCGCCTCTGTCACAGCATTTCGATGTGTTCGCCGCGATCGCCGCCGAGATGCGGAGACAGATCCATCCGCTAATAGAGTTTTCAAAACCTGCTTCACACATTAACCTACTTGAAATCGCCTAATAGAATCGCCAAGCTGCCCAAGAGGCGTGCTCAGCCGCCCAAAACGGTGGCTCACGACTGGGAGCCTGTGAATAGTCTAGGGTGAGCCGCTAACTCTACGAAACACCCATTCGGGCGGCGATCGCCTGGGAAACTGAGCGGCATTAGGACAATTTTTAACCGTCGCAGTCCGATATACTCGCTGTCCGGGACAGTCGAAGTTCGGTATATTAGTTGGGTCAACGCCATGACTGCATCAGGAGTATCGAAGTGACGCCGGAAGCTAAGGATATTCGGGAAGAGCCAGCAGCAGTCTCCTATGGTGCGCTGGATCAGCGGCAACAGCAGCAGCGCTTGGCAGAGCTGGCAACGGTATTTTTGCGGCTGGGGTCGATCGCCTTTGGTGGGCCTGCTGCCCATATCGCCATGATGGACAACGAGGTAGTGAATCGCCGCCAATGGATGAGCCGAGAGCAGCTGCTGGATCTGTTGGGCATCACCAATTTAATTCCAGGCCCTAACTCGACAGAACTAGCGATTCATATTGGCTACGAGCGCGCCGGATGGCGAGGCTTAGTAGTGGCCGGCAGCTGCTTTATTTTGCCCGCCATGCTAATCGTTTGGGCATTAGCGGCTCTATACGCTCGCTATCAGACCGTGCCCCAGGTGGCATGGCTGCTGTATGGCATTAAGCCTGTAATTATTGCCATCGTGCTCCAGGCGGTATGGAAGTTAGGCAAAAAAGCCGCCAAAGATCTGCCGACGCAAATTGCTGGTGCGGTGGCGATCGCCGCCTACTTTGCTGGGGTAAATGAAATTTTGGTGCTGCTGCTGCTGGGGGTTGCGGTGATGCTGGCTAAAAACTGGCAAGCTACTCCCCCGACAGCCGGAGCGTTGCTGCTGCCCTTTTCTACTTTTCTGGCACAGGCAGAGGGCACAACGACAGCGGTTTCATCGGTTGCGGCTGTGAGTTGGGTCAGTGTGTTTCTGTTCTTTGTCAAGATTGGGTCTGTGCTATATGGCAGTGGCTATGTGCTGCTGGCTTTTTTGCAGCGCGATTTGGTGGAACGCAACCAGTGGCTGACGTCTCAGCAATTGCTAGATGCGGTAGCCATTGGCCAGCTAACGCCGGGTCCCGTATTTACCACGGCCACATTTATTGGATATTTATTGGCTGGAAATGCCGGGGCGATCGCCGCCACAGTCGGGATTTTTCTACCCGCGTTTGCGTTGGTCTGGGTGGTGAATCCATGGGTGCCAAAGCTGCGTCAATCTCGTTGGGCGAGTGGGTTTCTAGATGGCGTGAATGCCGCATCGCTAGGATTGATGGCGGGTGTAACCTACACGCTGGCGCAGACGGCACTGGTCGATGGCGTCACTATCATGGTGATGATATTGAGTGCGATCGCCGTCTTCCGATTTAACGTGAATTCTGCGTGGCTGGTACTGGCGGGAGGGGCGATCGGCTTGGGGTCACATTTAATGGTTTCAGGCTGGTAAACCAGGCAGGGGCATGGCAGTGCCAATGCCCCTACGCGAATATATCGATTAACCTGCCTTCCAGGTGCCGTGGAAGCCGGGAGGAATGATGCTGGGTAGGGCGAGGCGGCACACGGGTTCATCATCGAGCCGATCGCTGTCATAGACCCAGACTTCGCTGGTTTGGCGATCGCCATCCAACACCACCGTCAAGATCCAGCCCTGATCAGGATTGACCGCATCGGGAGCGTAGATCGGTTCAACTGGGTAGCAGTTTGCCCCCAGATCGGCGGCGGTCAGCGTGCCCGTTTCGTAGTCAAATCGCCCGATCGCCCCAAACAGATCTTGGCCGCGATCGACGTCTGGCCGATGCAGCGAAAAGTAGGTAAACCGCGATCGCTGCCCCACTTCTATGGGAGACACGACCGGAAATTCGCAGCCCCGATCGACCACACAGTGCATGTCGATCACGGTGGCCGTTTGTGGAGCCAGCCGCAGTTGCCAAAGTGTGCCTTGCGCAGGGGTTTGAATCTGGCCTGTGGGCACTTCTTTTAGGTATTGGTTGGTGCGAAAATCGTTAAACCGCACCAGGTCAAATACGACCGCGCCATCGCTGTCCACCCAGCCATTGCCAAAGTGCCACTGAAACCAGGGTTCCGTTTCACCCCGGCTCACCACCTCCAAACTGTCGCGGTCAATCACCAGAATCTGCGTCCCTTGCTGTGGATTCCAGTTAATTACATCGCTGTAGCTTTTGAGGTTGGCTAACACGGGCAGCGGGTTGATCTGCAAGGGTGGCATCAAAATAATCAGGTATCGCCCTGCCATCACAAAGTCGTGGATGAACGGAACTCCCTTGAGCGCGATCGCCGCCTGTTGCCGAATCGTGCCGCTGGCGTTACTGCGGTAGAGATGCAGCACCGCCGATTTGCCAATCACCACCCCAAAATTGTAGATATCGCCCGTCTGCGGATCGCGTTTGGGATGCGCCGAGTATGGTAAGACAGCGCCGCGCGTTCCGACCAGCCCACCCAAATCATCTAGCCCAATGGTGGCTAACGTTTGCAGGTCGAGGGCGTGGGGCTGACCTGCTTCCCACAGCGCCAGCAGCCGATCGGTGACGGCAATTACAGAGGTATTGGCGACGTTTTTGGGGGGTTTGCCAAACCAGTCCCAAGGCGCACCAGGGGCGGTCATGCCATAATTGCCAAACAAAAACTGATCGGCCTTGGCTTCGGCCTGGTAGCCTGCTGTTTGGACGTAGCGATAGGTTGCGGTTGTGCCAGCGTCGCTAAAATTGACGGCCAAAATTGCACCATCGCCATCAAACCAGTGCCCCACGCGCCGGGTACCCCGCGATACTCGACCTGGGCCATTGCGATAGAGGGTGCCGCGCAGGCCAGTGGGAATAGTGCCAGAAACCACGCTCAGTGAGGTAGTAGCAAATTCGGGTGCAGGCTGCTGGAAGGCGATCGCCCAAGGTTTGGTGCTAGTGGCTGGAGTGGTGCTAACCATAGATACCTGATGTGTAATGTTTGTGACGTTTGTGAT
>CASBQX010000353.1 GCA_949127925.1 Synechococcales cyanobacterium PMM_0002 | reverse complement strand
TACCTATCCGGCCAACCGCCACCATTACCTCACAGAGCTGATGATCGAATTTCAGCTTTGCTTTCGGCTAGACTGCTCCACGCCTACCTTCCTCATCCCCGGACTCTTACCCAAAGAAGAACCGCAAGAGACGAATCTAGACGGCGATATTTTAGAATTCCAGTACCACTATCGCGTCTTGCCAGAGAGCATTGTCTCTCGATTTATTGTGTTGCTGCATGACAAAATCTACAACCATATCTATTGGCGCAGCGGAGTGATGCTAGCCTACACCGAAGGCACAGAATCGTACAATCTTGCGCGCATTAGAGCCGACCTGGAAGATAAGAAAATCTCGATTGCAATTAGCGATCGCCCCTCTACCCGCCGCTCATTTTTAATGATGATCCGCGATGTATTCAACAAAATCCACAGCAGTTTTGGTAACTTAGACGTGAGTGAACGCGTCCCCGTCCCCGGCCACCTCGACCATCCGCCGCTCGACTACCAAGAGCTGCTTGGACTCGAAGCCATGGGCATTACAGACTACCCCATTGGCAAGCTAGGAATTAAGGTCAACGTGCGTCAACTGCTAGATGGCTACGAATCGGTCGAAGCTCGTCAGCGGCACCGGATGGGCGATCGCGAATTTGAGCGGATGGAGAAGGAGATGGGCGATCGCTTCAATATTCATTTTCACAACACCAACCAACAAGGAGATTACAAACCCGTGACCGACAATACCAACAATCTGCAAGGGGCAAACATCGGCAACTTTGCCAATGAGGTCAAAGACAATGCCCGTCAGCAGGCCAATCAGCACATTCATTCAGCCACCAATCAAACTCTGGCTCAAGCGGCAACAGAAATCAAAGCGCTGCTAAATCAGCTCGACCAAGAGTATGACAACAGCACCGCCACCGGGCAAGCCATGATCACCGCTAAGGCGATCGAATCGATCGAAAAGAATGCAACCCTCAAAACCCGGATCATCAACGCTTTAGCGGCAGGCGGCACCACAGCCCTCGAAACAGCCGTTGATCATCCAGTGATTAAACCCGTTGTAGCCATGATCAAAGAGTTCATGGATGCCAAATAATCCAAATTCTCCCAACTTTTCAAATCTACGGTTGACTTAAACCGCGTCTACCCGTATTGTTTTTCATTAAGCTGCTGTGCGAACGCAAGCGGCGGTTACATCAGGACTCAGAAACTTTAGCGCCACTTGGAAAGTGCTGTACACACCTCCAAGTGGCTAAATCACCCAACTGTCACAGCAGTCAGGAGACCTTGGTGAATGATACCTTGGTCATCCCGATTTGCCCAAGCAAAAGAGGATGCCTAGGGTTTCTAGTTCTGGTTTCCTTACCCCAAACGTCCTAGGAGACCAGTTCATGACTCAATTCACCGACTCGGGCACACCTGTGCCCCCAAATTCTGTACCCTCCAATGCTGATAGCGGGCGATCGCGCGAACCCGTTCGGCATCTGCTGTTTGGCTCCTTGGCCGCCGTCCAGCTCAACATCAAAAGCCTGCACAAACTGGGCTACGCCGAACCCAACGACTGGAGCAAACCCATTCCCACGGGGCGATTGGGCGAAGTGATGGCGATTTTGGTCAAACACCTGTGGGTCGATTAATCGGCTTGGTCTCTGGGTGCGACAAATGTATTGGTAGGGGCACGGCATTGCCGTGCCCCAGGTTTGTTAGGGCGCGTCAATTAGGGCACGGCATTGCCGTGCTCCTACGGGGTTTAATATAGGCTGATTATTGCGTAGTGTTGGTGCATTGATGGCAATCTTAAAAGACCTGTCTATTTCTGCGATCGTTGCTGGGTTTGTAACGGTATTGGTTGGCTTTACCAGTTCAGCGGTGATCGTGTTTCAGGCAGCGCAGGCTCTCAATGCCTCAGCTGCTGAAACTGCGTCCTGGATGTGGGCACTGGGGCTAGGCATGGGGATTACCTGCATTGGCCTATCGCTGCGTTATCGCATTCCTGTGGTGACGGCCTGGTCTACCCCTGGTGCAGCGATGCTAATTACCACAGCAGCAGCCGTGTCGATGGAAGAAGCGATCGGGGCGTTTCTGGTTTCGGCACTGCTGATTACTCTGTGTGGATTCACAGGTTGGTTTGAACGCGTGATCAATCGCATTCCTACATCCATTGCATCTGCTATGTTGACAGGCGTGTTGCTGCGGTTTGGGTTAGATATTTTTGTGGCGATGCAAACCCAGTTTGGCCTGACGTTTGCCATGTTTTGCACGTACTTAATCGCGCGTCGCACGGTGCCGCGCTATGCCGTGGTGCTGGCACTGGGGCTAGGGATTTTGATTGCAGGAGCACAGGGTTTATTGCAGCTCAATGGTGTGCAGCTGCAATGGGCACAGCCCGTATTTACGATGCCGCAGTTTTCCATTGGGGCAATCATTGGCGTGGCGTTGCCGTTGTTTGTGGTCACGATGGCGTCGCAAAATGTGCCTGGGGTGGCCACAATGCGCGCTTCGGGCTATACCGTGCCGATTTCTCCGCTAATTGGCTGGACGGGTGTAGCAACATTGGTCTTGGCTCCCTTTGGCGCGTTTGCGTTGAATTTGGCGGCAATTACGGCGGCGATTTGCATGGGGCGAGAAGCTCACGAAGACCCAGCTAAACGCTATGTGGCCGCGATCGCCGCTGGTGGGTTCTACATCATCGTCGGGCTGTTTGGGGCAACGGTGGCGGCTGTGTTTGCGGCGTTTCCCCAAGAGCTAGTGCTGGCGATCGCCGGGTTGGCGCTGTTGGGCACCATCGGCAATGGTTTGGCGGTTGCCCTCACTGACCCACAAGCTCGCGAACCGGCCCTGATTACATTTTTAGTCACCGCTTCAGGGGTGACCCTGTTTGGCATTGGGTCTGCCTTTTGGGGACTGGTGGCTGGGACGTTGGCGATCGCCATTTTGCAGGGAAAATTGCCTCAATCTGCCGTTAGATGGCTGCGCGATCGACGGACAGCGCCTGAACGGGGCCAGAAGTAAATTTGCTTACAGTATTACTTACAGTATTGATATGGTAGTTCCCAGATGAATGAAGTCCATCACAGGCTCCAAAACAAGGGGCTTAAGCCCCTTGCCCGATACCTGTCTAGGTGTTAAATCCAGGCGAGAAAATATATTTCATCGGGGTCTAGTTCGTCCAGAATCGTTATAAAAAGAGCTTTTCAGGACTTTCCAGTCTGAGCCAAACAGGATAGAGTGCAAGAGTTG
>CASBQX010000352.1 GCA_949127925.1 Synechococcales cyanobacterium PMM_0002 | reverse complement strand
TTGAATATTTGTGCGGTGGGGGCGTCCACCGTTGAGCTAGGTGATGTAAGACGGGCTTTGCCTGCTGTCGCTGTTTGAATTCAGAATCCCCGTGCCTTCAGGCCGGGGAGTACGTCAACGCTTGAATATCTGACACAGCTCAATTACTTTACTCTGCATCAGAATCAGGTCGTCTGCGCCTTGCTTCAGGCCGACTTCGAGTTCTAGCAGCAACGGTAAGCTGCGTTGCAAGTGTTGTAGCGCTAGGGGCTTGACGTCTTGTTGGAGGAAGTAGATCCGTTTGGGATTGGGGATGTCGGCGGCGGTGGCGATCGCCCGTTCATCGCGCTCACCCGATTCGGTCATCAGTTTGACCCACAGCCAAGTGCGAAATTGGCCAATGAGGGTGGCCACAATCCGCAGGGTCGGTTCATTGCGGTTAAACAGGTCGGCCACCAGTTCGATGGCCGTGGCCGTGTTGCCTTGGCGGATGGCGGCAGCTAGCTGCAAACTATTTTGAGTAGAGGCCGTGACCAGAGTGGCGATCGCCGCTTCCCCAATCGGTTGCTTGGAGCTGCCTGCAAATAGATACAGCTTCTCCAATTCGTTGTAGAGCTGACGGGTATCATTGCCCACCGCTTCAGCCAGCATTTGGACGCCGCCAGTAGTCAGCTTCACCCCCACCTCCTGCGCTACCTGCCACACCCGCTGCATCAACAGATCGGTTTTCCAAGGAGAAATGGCGGCAAACTCTCGAATCTCGGCGTGTTTTTGCAGCAGCTTAGTCGATTTAATCCGTCCGTCGGGTTTCCCTGCCGAGGTCAACAGCAGCACCGTGCTGTCTGGCAGGGCAGGCAAGGTGCGCTCTAGCTCAGACAGCAGCTCTTCTGGGCAGCGCTGACAGACCGTGGTATCGACTAACCACACCAGGCGATCGCCCATGCCAAAGGGCGGCGTCATTGCCTGATTCAGCGCCTGAATCACCCCATCTGCCTGGTCAGGAAAAATCTTGTCCAAATTAAAACTCGACCAGGCTGGGTCTAGGGTGCGATCGCGCAAGTCCATTACGGCTCGCTGCAAGGCAAAATCGTCTTCTCCCCAGAAAAAATAAATTGGCATATTAGTTGAAGTCTACCCTTGTCAAGATCCATTAGTCTGTGACTGACTCTGCCGCCGCCGTAGGCTGAAGCAACATCTGATGCATCTGGTAGCGAAACGATCGCTCCAAATATTGCTGCCGGACGCTATTCCAGCTGGCCAAAATATCGTGCTGTCGCTGATAAATCGCTTGATTCAAACCTACCAGTTCCGTCCCTTTCGGCAAAATTTCGGTCAATAGCTCTAGCAGCACCTGAATATCTTGCAGCTTGCCCAAACTATCTTGCAATGACTTAATTCCACTCACCCAAGCTTTAAACGGATCGCCATAAAACGCCACAAAAAAATCCGCTTGATAGCGGACATGCTTACACGCCTTGCGCAGGTCGTGCAAAATCGGCATGGTTTCATCCGATAAACGTTCGGTAGCCAGTAACCAGGCAGGATGGAGCAGCAAAACCGACAGCAGAGGGCTGAGCAAATCTGGCAGGGCAGTGACGACAGACAGTTCAGCTAGGGACGTAAAGCGGGGTGCGTCTAGCCAAGCATTGTAGGCTAGCTTCAAGTCTTGATAGCGCGATCGCCCCAACCCATCTTTGGTACCCGCCAACGCCTTACACCGCCTGTGCTCCAGTACAGTCAGCACTTGACCAATAGAGTCTTGTTCCGGCGGCTTCAGATGAGGTTGGTAATCTTGTTTGAGGGTATCAATTTGGACATCTAGATCGCGCAGTTTTCCTAGCACTTTGGTCAAAGAGCGAACCTGCTGGGCGCGGGCAGCTTTAGGTAGTTCTATGACCGCATCAAATACTTGCAGCGCCGTGTATAAGCGTCTACTGGCTACCCGCATTTGATGCAAATATTCTGGGTTTTTATCGGCCAAGACAGGCTTTTCCTGTTTAATCATCTGACGAAATTGTTCACCAATCGTCTGATGCGCATACTCACCCAGCGTCATCATTTGGGTAGATTTTGGCAGGCCGTTTAACTTAGTTTTCGAGGTCTTTTTCATAAATACATATCAATGCACAAAAAATGCACAGGCCAAAAATAAAATGTGCCCCTAACCGTGGCATCCCACAGGTTTATGAGTAAAAATTCTGATGGGAAAAACACTTTAAAAAATAGCAGCTCTCCACTATATCGTATCTTTTTAAACTTAGTATTGACGGTAGATGTTCACTACATTAGGAACCTGACAATACCACACTGCCCTGCCGTAAAATCTCCCAGCCTGTCCCCGTCCACCGCGCCACTGTAGACGGCATGCCCAAGCTAGCGGTGACGCTGATGGGGGGTTGAGTTTGAGTTAAACGATTCCACATCTCCACCTCAGTCGTTGAGAGCGTCAAAACTTGGGGAAAGTGGGTATTAATTGCGTCAATGGTTAGCAACGGCGATTCGCCAGACAGGTTGACGCTTGTGGTTGCCAGTGGTCCCGTTTTCGCCAAAATCTCACAGGCGATCGCACAGTCGGGTACGCGAATCCCGATGCTAGTGGGATCAGTCGGGTTCACCTCTGGCGGCAGGCGATCGCTAGCAGGCAGCACCAGAGTCAGCGCCCCTGGAAAATGCTGATTGGCGATCGCTTGCCACACCGCGCGTTCAGCCGCACTACCCGCCACATAGGACCACAAATCAGCCAAACTAGCCCCCATCAAAATCAGCGGCTTGGTTTGACTGCGTTGTTTGGCTACAAAAATTAGCGCTGCCCGATCGGGTCGAGCCGCCAGCGCTGGCACCGTATCAGTGGGGAAACTGATCAACGTCTCCCCCGTTCTGGCCGCCGCAATCAAATCAGTTAAGGCAACTTGGGGCATAAAAATCTAGTATAGAGAGCCATCATCACTGAGAATTGGTGTGAGCCTATCATCCAGGCTGATCGCTGATTCAACTGGTACAAATCAGATATTACAAAACAATAGGTAAAAAATGGCACATCACACCATAGATGAATCAGCGGCAAGCGTGCGCCAATTTTGCGAAACCGAACTCAAAACCTATTGGCAGAAAAAATATAGCGCGTACTGCGAAGGCCACGAAACCGATATCCCCCTATCCCTGTGCCAGACCCCTCTCCCCCCCCTGCAAATCTCGCAAAACCGCGACGGCATTCCCCAGCGAGCTTTAGACGCCTACAAATTTTACGACGAACATGTCATGCAGCAAGACTGGGGATCAGTCACCCTAGCTAGAGTGGCGATCGCTGATCAAGACACCTACGTGATCCGAGTTACTACCGACGGCGACGACGGCTGGCTAGAAGTATTCGACCCTACCGGAAAAGTCCTGGGAGCCGCCCGCACCTACCTAGAACTAGTCTCCTGGGGCGAAATAAAGGCAATCCGTGCCGCCGTAGACACCGGAGAATATCCCGCAGAACTAGAAGCCCGCCTAGATTCGACCCTGTGGGGGCGATAGGATCGGCTTGAGCAACCGGATGAACCCGTATGATCCCCGCCCATTGGTAGAGACGCGATTAATCGCGTCTCTACAGCGGCAGACCATCCTTGAGGGAATACACCGCATAGGCCCCCCGCAAATACCAAATCCGCAGACTGGGCAATGGAAACCGTTTCAGCGGCTGACGGAAAACCGAGCAAAGCTGCGTAGAGGAGTGCGTCCCGGCCACCAAACGCGCCACCGCTCGACCACTCCAAGTTCCTGTCGCCACCCCATTGCCGTGATACGCGATCGCATAAAACACGCTGGGATCATCGGCCATGCTGCCAATATGGGGCGTCAGCGCTGCCGAAATACACACCAGTCCGTTCCAAAAATGCGTAATTTCAATCCCCTGCCAAGCCGGAAACATCTCACCCAATCGCCGAGTCATATAGGCTTGAGCGCGATCGCCCTCTCGCCCATCCCCCACCGTGCCACCCCGACTGCCAAACAAAAACCGTCCATCTGCCAACAGCCGAAAATAAAACAGCAAATCGCGCGTATCGTACACCGGAGTTTGGGTGCGCCAGCCCTGAGCCTCTAACTCAGCAGTGGTCAGCGGTCGGGTCGTAATGATGTTAGACAGTGTAGGCAGCAGGCGATCGCCCAACGACGGATGCAGACTATCTTCGGTATAGCCATTGGTCGCCACAATTACCTGCTTGGCTCGCAGCGTCCCGCTAGGGGTGTGCAGCAAATGCCACCCGTCTGCCTTTTCCCACGATTGCACCGCAGAGTGGGCATGGATCGTCCCACCATGTCGATAGACCGCCGCCGCCAGCCCCCGACAATACTTCATCGGGTTTAGCCCAAAGCCAACCCCCACCAGCAACGCCCCATGCGCCTCTGGACTGCGGAAGGCATGCTCTGCCATTTCCTCTGGCGACCATAGCTTACAGGGATACTCAGCCACCTCCGTCAGAAACTCGTAATCAGATACCAATGATGCCCGCCGCGTGGACGTATGCGCTGACACAATTTCCCCATCCCCCTGGGCATCAATCTCAATCCCTTCCTCGCTGGCAATCTGCCGCACCAACTCCACCGCCTCGCGCTGATCTTGAAAGTAGCGATGCGTTTCCTGTCGGCCAAACCGTTGCAGCAGCTCCTCGTAATTGAGTCGAGTCGAACCCACACAGCAGAACCCGCCGTTGCGCCCCGAAGCCCCCCAAGCGGGCACTCCCGCCTCCAGCACCCGCACCTGAAGCTGGCGATCGCGCCCCAAATGCAGCGCTGCCGACAGACCCGTAATTCCACCCCCAATAATGGCTACATCACAGGTTTGATCGGCATTTAGCGGTGAGTAATGAGTTAAATTAGCCGGCTCAACGGTAGTTTCCCAAAAACTGCCTACAGGACGAGTCCGGTCGTAAACGTTGGCATTGTAAAGAGTTGTCATGCTATTGCAAGTAGAGGTGGCGGTGTTGCTGAGTCATTTGTCAAATTAGGGTGGGGTGGGTTGATCTCACCTCACCGCCTTGAGTTTTGACCAAGTCACTCTAATTCAAAGATTGACAGACTCTCAGCTATTCCTAAGTTTTGTGCGAACAAGTTGGGGAATTGGGTAGTCTACAGATGGGTAGAAAGCGTTAGTGTTTAGGATGGATGTTGTGCCAGAGATGAGTCAATTGATCAAACTACAGCGGCGATCGCGCTCTAAATCCTCCCGGTTTCCGTTTCACCGTTCCCACTTGCTAGAGGCGGCAACTGCCCTCTATGCCGAACGGCCATCGACCAAAACCCTGGATTTGATCTCTCTGGCCGCCTGCTCCTGTGTCTTAACGCTACTGTGCCACTCAGCCGCACATCCGCCTCAATCGACCGCTACAGCCAGTCAGACCACGGCTCAAAATCCGGCTCCGCTGAGCAAAAGTGGCAGTCCGCTATTTCAGCCCTATACGCTAATTGCATCGTCGCCCGAAGTCAAAGAAGACGAAGACGAATAGAAGGTAGCGTGGCAGGCATCTTGCCCGCCCGTCATTGATTGAACCTGAGATCTGGAGACATGTGATTTATTGCAGGGCTGTGATCTGCGCGATCGCATTGCGATACCCGTCAGCATTGCTTTGCTGACGGTATAGATCTGCCGCCTGCCGCAAATCGGCTAAGGCTCCCTGGCGATCGCCCAACTCCACCCGCGCCACCCCCCGACCATATAGCGCATCGGCATCTTGAGCATTTAGCTGGAGCACTCGCGTAAAGTCGATGGTGGCTCCGCGAAAATCTCTGAGCTGATTTCGAACGGTTCCTCGCTTGGCGATCGCCACGGGGTCATTGGGGCGCAGCGCGATCGCTTGCGTTAGGTCTTGATGCGCGCCATCTGGATCAGCTTGAGCCAGACGGGCATCGGCGCGGGCAATCAGGGCAACCGGATCGCCATTATCGAGGTTGATGGCGCGAGTATAGTCGGCGAACGCAGCCGTTGGGTTACCCGCCTGCATTTGCACATCCCCTCGCATTTTGTAGGCAATGGCCGAATCTGGAGTGCGCTCGATCGCTTGGTTTAAGTCGGCCATCGCACCCGGTATATCTCCGGCAGCGGCCAATACCACCCCCCGATTGAGATACGCCTGATCGTAATTAGGGTTGATCTGGAGGGCACGGCTAAAGTCACGGTAGGCAGCGGCGCGATCGCCTATCGTAGAGGCGACAAAGCCCCGATTGAAGTAGGCAACGGCAGAATTTTCATCTAGCTGAACCGCTTCATTAAAGTCGAATAAGGCAGGTTCTAGCTGGCCTAGGGCAAATTTGGAACTGCCCCGATTGACGTAGGCTTCGGCATAGTCATTGCGCAAGTCGATCGCCTTGTCGTAATCGGCGATCGCCGCCGCATGGTTGCCGCTGCTAGCATGAGCCACCCCTCGCTGCATGTAGGCTTCTGGATAGTTCGGCTGGAGCTGAATCGCTTGGTCAAACTCGGCAGTTGCCTCCGAGGTATCACCCATTGCCGACAGCACTATGCCCCGATATAAATGGGCTTCGGCAGCGGTGGGGTTGAGCTGGGTGGCCTGGGTCAAATCTGGCAGAGCCGCCGACAAATTACCGGTTCGGTAATAGGCCACGCCCCGATTGGTGTAGGCATCGGCATAGGTTGGGTTCAGCTCAATGGCACGGCTATAGTCAGCGATCGCCGCTGCGTTCTCCCCCAATGCCGCTAAGGCAAACCCTCGAAACGCATAGGCAGCTCCGTTATTGGGATCAAGGCTAATCGCTTGGTTTAACGCCTCAACGCCAGCGCTATAGTCGCCATCGTTTACTTTTTCTACCCCATCTTGATAAAGCTCTTGTGCCGTTGCCTGCGCCAGCAAAATGGGAGCCTGCGATCGCGCTATGCTGGGAACCCCTGCCAAAACAGCCGCAGTTGCGACCATGAGAACCGTTCTTTTGACTGGATGCATACCCAACTCCTAAGATTTAATGTCATGAGTCCATCGCTCAACCCGTTCCCCCTAGAGATTTCTCTATCGAAATCAGGGAGCGATCGCCCCTCTGCGGGTAAAAAGGTAGAAATTAAGATAATGCCCCCTAGCTTGCCCATTCTTGTGGCCAATCTTAAAGGCTAGCCAATTTTGATTGATTTGATCGATCACGTTGCCCCTAGATCAGGCCAGCGATCCCGCCAGAGATCATGCTAGAGATCCCGCCAGATTTTTGGAACAGTGCGCAAAAATTCTCTAAAATTGAGACGCCCTTGTGTTGCAGCCAGATTGATGAAAGAATCCACAGGTTGAGATTCCTAGCGTTACTGGGCATCGTTACTGGGCATCGTTACTGGGCAGATAGGCGTGAGGCTACGGCAACCTCACCCATCAGCATAGGGCAGACAAATGTACGGAGGAAAATCGAAACTGTGAATATTTCTGATGTCTTTGCCAAGGGCGGACTCGCCATGTACCCGCTGTTGCTGCTCTCATTCCTATCCATTAGTGTAGTGATTGAGCGCAGCTGGTACTGGTGGAACCTGCTAAAGGGTGAGCGAGAAGTGTCGGGTCGCGTGATCGAGTCCGCTCGCCGGGATTGGAATGCCGCTGCCAACCTGGCTGGACAGTCTACCGATCAACCCATTGGTCGATTTCTTAATTCGGCACTAGAGCTTAAAAAGCCAGAGCCAGAAGTGTTTCAGCTGGCTCTAGAAGCAACTGCGCAAGAAGAACTAGCCGCCATGCGCCGAGGCGACAAAATTTTGGAAGCGGCGATCGCCCTTTCTCCACTGCTAGGCTTACTCGGAACGGTGCTGGGCCTAATCAGCTCCCTCGGCTCCATCCGGCTGGGCGATTTGGGCACGGCGGGCACCGAAAATGTGACGCTGGGAATTTCCGAATCCCTAATTTCTACCGCCACCGGGCTGATTGTGGCGATTGTCAGTCTTGCCTTCTATCGCGTGTTTCAAGGCTTAGTATCCGGACAGGCCAAACTATTTGAGAAGTCTGGAAATGAACTAGAACTGATATATCGCAAAGATTGGGCTGCACAGGGTGGTGCGCGGCTAGAAAAACCCAGCGGTAACTCGAATGCCCCTCTGAGCGTTAAGCCTCAATCGGAAACCACAGATACGCCAGAACACCAGCCTTAGGTTTAAAAGCGATTTCTGGCTAGATCTGCTTCAAACCCCTGCTCCAGTCCCTTTCCTGCTAGTGCTAGTGTCATGAAAATTAACCACGGCTCTCAAGACCAAGAGGTGCGGATTGAGATCCTGCCGCTAATTGACGTTATTTTCTGCATTTTGACGTTTTTTATTCTGGCGTCACTGTCTCTAACGCGGCAGACAGCCATCAACATGAACCTGCCGAAATCGTCTACGGGTGTGACCCAAATGCGGCAGACGATGGTGGTCACGATTGACCCAATTGGCGAACTATACATCGACAAAGATCCGGTCTCCCAACCCCAGCTAATTGAGGCGCTCAAAGCATTTCAAGAGCAGAATCCAGAGGGCGTGATTGCCTTGAATGCGCCACCCTATGCCAGCTACAACGACGTGGTGCGCGTGTTAGATTTGCTGCGCTCCGTCGGCGGCGATCGCGTTGCCCTCACTGTTAGCCCAGCCGATAACACGGTTGATCCACTCCAAGCCCCCCAACCGCAGCCCGGTTTTGATAGCTTCCCCAACTCAACCAATCCCAACAGCGCCCCGCCCAGCGCACCGTTAGATCCATTTGGGTTACCAGCGGTGCCTTCAGCGCCCGTTAACCCCAGCGGCCAGCCGCCAAATGGAGCTGGCGGGGCGGGCATCAACTCGCTACCACCGGGAGGACAGCCACTGCAACCTGCTCCCCAGACCAATCCGGTAGCACCCGGAGCACAACCTTAAACGCCAAACAGACGCCTGAGCGTTATGGAGATGACATGAGCTGAGGGCAGAGGGCGATCGCCTTCTGCCTTTGCTGATTAGGGGGGAGGTTTAAAGCAGCTCTGACTGCAAGGCTGTGGCAGAATGTATGGGTTGTGCCGACGGATGATGACGCTGGCGTTTGCCTGTACAGATGCACGCATTGCACCCTTCGATTTTTCTTATATTTTCCTATGACTAAGTTTGTATTTGTAACGGGCGGCGTTGTTTCTAGTATTGGCAAAGGCATTGTAGCCTCTAGTTTGGGGCGGCTATTGAAGTCGCGAAATTATTCAGTATCGATTCTTAAACTCGATCCCTATATCAACGTAGATCCGGGCACCATGAGTCCGTTTCAGCATGGTGAGGTGTTTGTTACCGAAGATGGAGCCGAGACTGACTTAGATTTGGGGCATTATGAGCGCTTTACCGACACCTCCATGTCGCGGCTCAACAGCGTTACTACAGGGTCTATTTATCAAGCCGTACTCAACAAAGAACGGCGGGGCGACTATCAGGGCGGCACAGTGCAGGTGATTCCGCATATCACGACCGAAATTAAGGAACGAATTCTACGGGTGGCAAAAAACACCAACCCCGACGTGGTGATTACCGAAATTGGCGGCACGGTCGGGGATATTGAATCGCTGCCGTTTTTGGAAGCCATCCGCCAGTTTCGTAAAGATGTGGGGCGACGCAACGTTTTATATATGCACGTTACCCTGCTGCCCTGGATTCCATCAGCCGGAGAAATGAAAACGAAACCAACCCAGCATTCGGTCAAAGAACTGCGATCGATTGGGATTCAGCCCGATATTTTGGTCTGTCGCTGCGATCGCCCCTTAGCCCCTGGGATTAAAGATAAGCTGTCGGAGTTCTGTGATGTCCCGGTGGAATGCGTCATTACCGCCCTCGATGCCAGCAGTATTTATGAAGTGCCCCTGATGATGGAACAGGAAGGGCTGGCCCATCAAGCGCTCGACCTGTTGCAGCTTGAACAGCGCCAACCTGACTTGAGCCAATGGCAAACCCTAGTCGATCAACTGCATCGGCCCGGTTGCCCCTTAGAAATTGCCATCGTGGGCAAATATATCCGCCTCTCTGATGCCTACCTATCGGTGGTGGAAGCCCTGCGTCATGCTGCATTGGCGACTGGCGGCGACCTCAACGTTCGGTGGATTAATTCAGAAGAAATTCAGCCGCTCACCGTCGAGGAAGCGTTAGCAGGCGTGGATGGCGTCATTATTCCTGGGGGGTTTGGGCATCGGGGGATTGATGGCAAAATTACGGCCATTCAGTATGCCCGCGATCGCCAAATTCCATTTTTGGGTCTTTGTTTAGGGATGCAATGTTCGGTCATTGAGTGGGCGCGTCACATTGCTGGCATCGAAGACGCCAACAGTGCCGAATTTGATACCCAAGCCACGAATCCGGTGATTAACCTGCTGCCCGAGCAGCAAGACGTAGTAGATTTAGGCGGCACGATGCGCCTAGGACTTTATCCCTGCCGGATTGCTCCCAACACCCTAGCCGATCGCCTCTACCAACAAGAAGTCGTTTACGAACGCCACCGCCACCGCTACGAATTTAACAATGCCTACCGCAACCTATTTCTAGAAACAGGCTATGTCGTCAGCGGGGCATCTCCCGATGGTCGTCTGGTAGAAATCATTGAACTGCCTAGCCATCCGTTTTTTATTGCCAGCCAGTTCCACCCCGAATTTCAGTCCCGTCCCAACCGACCTCATCCCCTATTTCGGGGCTTTGTCCAAGCGGCGATCGCCCACGCCGAACCACCCGTGCGATCGCTAGAAAGCGTTGTCAGCTAGGTCTAATAATGTTTAGTTAGCGTTGAGTGAACGGGTGATGACGTCGCCCGTTCACTCAACGCGATTCATACCACGCTTAGGCAGGTCGCTTTTTTGAACTGCGCCGCATGTGTAGCCATCTGTTATGGAGTAATTTTCTTGATCCAGGGATCAATGCAAAATGAGCCTAGTGAACCAGCAAAAGGGAAATCCTTTTCCTCAGATTGAAGCTGACATTTCTGCCAAACTTCTCAAAAAGTAACTGTCCCCCAAACGGTTTAAACAGTCTCTTAAGTTACAGTAGGCCAGTAATGGTGTTAACGGTTGTGGCAAAAATTACACTATAGAAAAAGCAACAAAACGATCGCATGAAGTCGCACTAAACATTTTTTGCCGACTTCTTTGCTTCCGGGAGCCATACCAAAAATGCGGTGCCTGCGGGAACGTCTGCGCCAATTAAACCGCTTTGGTGAGCGGGGCTAAAGGCTTGGATTTCGCCATTCATTTGGGTAACAAGGTCATGGGCGATCGCCAGCCCTAGGCCAGAACCGGGGAGGGTACCGCTAGCTTGCACGCCGCGAAAGTGCCGTTTGAAGAGTTGAGTTAGGTCTTGGGACGGAATACCTGGCCCATTATCGAGAATGGCGATCGCCTGCATGGGGCTATGCTCCGGCGATCGCTGAATGCCGCCCAGTAGCCAGACGGCTCCGCCGCTAGGGGTATATTTGAGGGCATTATCGAGTAAATTATTCAGCACCTCCCGGAGCGCTTTGAGGTCGGCGCGTACCAGCGGCAGATTGGGAGGAACGCTGGTTTGGAGATGAATCTGTCGGTCTTGAGCGATCGCAGCCGCTGAATCTAGCAGCGGTTCCACCACATCGACGATGTCATAGCTGTCTATGACTAATGCCCCGGTCAGATAATTTGTTTCAGGCAATAGCGGCACTGCCGAGGACTGAAGCACTTGGCTGCGATCGCCCTTCTCGACAGGCTTTGCGGCGTCAAGGTTCGGCGGCAGCGGCACACCCGCCCCCAGTTGCCCTTGCTCAACTCCATCGGGGGCGGCGGGCAGCAAACTACCTCCTAGATCAATGGCCGCATCAAACTGCCGCAGCAGATCTTGGAGGCGATCGCTCTCGCGTATCATGCCCTCAACTGCGTTGCGGTTGGCATCCTCGGGCACCATGCGGCGCAGCAGCAGCTTGCCAAACGTGCGCAACGCCGTCAGCGGATTGCGAAATTGATGCATTAAATTATCAAAAATATCTCGCTGTTGAGCCTGGAGCTGCCGCTGCTGCGTTAACTCGTGTGCGGCCCATTGGGCACGCTGATCAAGCACACAGGCGATCGCCAACGACCGGGCAACCCGCTCCACTTGATCCTGCTCGGCTTCTACCCAGGAACGATCGGAGCGCGCCGTCACCAATAGCCCCATCATGACGCCTTCATAAATCAGCGGCAGAACGATTTGCTGAGAATATTCCAGTGCCGTTTCCATATCCCCCCATTCCATCGGGTACACATGGCGGCGACTGGTGCGTTTGGCCGATCGATTGGCAGGACGGCCACGGCGACGAGGAGGCTGAGGGGGGCGATCGCCTGGTTCTGACACCGAGGGAAGCGATCGCGGCAATGGCTCTGAATCTCCTCCCTCACCCGCAGACAGCAGCCGTAAAGCCGGAAATTTGCCCTGCATTCCCCTAGACATCAACTGCAACACCTGTGCTGCTGGCCAACTGGCTGCCGCATCCGGGTAGGCTACCACAGGCACCAGATTGGGTTCCGTTGCGCCGGTCAAATCTTCCGTGAGATACACCACGCTCAGCGTAGCCCCTAACGTTTGAGTCAGCAGAGCGACCTGCGAACGGCACAGCGCCACAAATTCTGGGCTTGCAGGCATCAGCATGCAGTTCGTTGAGGAATTCTAAGCCGATAGGAGTTGAAAATCACTTAGGGTTGAAAATCTAGGGGGTTGAAAATCTAGGGAGGTTGAAAATTTAGGGGTTGAACGGGCCGCAGCAGCACAAGCCTCAGAATCTAGCAGAGCATGGCGGAACCCTACCTGCCGGAAATAGTTGCCCTTTGAGATTTCACTGCCTAAGTCTAAGCTTACGCTCTGTATTGTAATCAGTCTGACAAGGTACCGGGGAAAAACTAAAAATCAAAGCACAAACTACAATCTTTCCTCACTAAGTAAACAGATCTTTACTTTTTTTATTTTCTTTACTTTTTTACTTTGATAGTTGCGTATTCGTAGTTACAGGTTAGGATGTCTGTATGCAAATCACAGTTCTGCATGATTAAACGCTTTGGCGTAATTTACAAACGTTCAACAAGATAAAGGATCTTGAAGGACTACATTGTAGATCTGCGGAACTGGAACCGTTGGCTATGGGTTTGTTAGACGTGTAAAGGGGACATTAGACAGAGGAGGTAGCGATTGCCGTTTCTGGCCTTGTCACTTTACACCACGACCATTTCAACGCATTCCGCGATCGCGAGCAACCTCTACACTCTGTCCATAGGTTGATTAACAAAACTGATGTTTTGTGTGTGGCTCAGAACTAGACTTTGTATCAATAGATTAAGGAAGGTTGAAATTTTGTTGCCAACCCCTTATACTAGCGACGGTTTCGTGTTTGTAACCAGAGTTACATCTATTGCGAAAGAGAGGAGGTAAGGAGGTTGGCAAGGAGACGTAAGCGCAAGAGCCGTCGTCGTCTGGAGGGGCGTAGAATCCTGGAATTAGTTCCTCAGTATAGCATCGAGAGTGGCGAGGATAAGCCTGTGACCGCAGCCCGGAAGTTCATCCAGGCTGAGGGCATTGCGCCGCCAGCACTACTGCTGGTCAAGCGGAATGAACACACTACAGACCGCTACTTTTGGGCAGAAAAGGGGCTTTTCGGGGCTCAATACGTTGAGGAAAACCATTTTCTCTTCCCTAGTTTGCGTTTTTCAGAGGATGATGTTGAGGAAATGACGGTCGCTTTAAACCGCTGAACCAAAAGCCTCACCATTAATTCTACGGGTACCCGCTGGGTTTACTTTACAAGCAACGGGTACTGCTATTGCAGAAGCAGAGTCTTTAAGGCTCTGCTTTTGTTTTAGTTGAAATCATGCATACCATCAATCAATAATCAGGGGTCGTATCTTATGTAACAGCTTCAAATTGACTTAAGTTTTAGCTGGTCTTGCTACTAATTTAATCTCAACTTTAAACCTTGTGGCATGGCGCTCTGAAATTATCTCGATTGGGCTAGCGCTGTTTTTACGGCTGTACGGCCAAATATGGGCTGGTTTTTGATTATGCCGATGTTTGCCTCGGCGATTTTGGGCGGCATTGGCAATCCCTATGGGGCGATCGCCGGAGCCTATGTGAGCGGCATTAGTCAGGAACTTAGCGCTATAAATCATCCCAGCGGAATAATAAGCTGGGTGTGGCGCTGTTGGTCATGGTAGTCGTGCTGCTGTTCCGACCGCAGGGGATTTTTCGAGGAATGGTTTAAGGGAAGCAGAGATGGGAGACGGGTAAGAGATGGACATTAGCAATGTCTATCTCTCACCCGTTTGTCTTAATCTAGGTCAGACTGGAGCCTTCTAGTTATTTGAGAATGCCAAAGTAGTAGGCGGCAACCACGAAGTTAATGCCAAGAAGCAACAGTGCCCATCCAGTACGGAAGGTATAGTTGGGTTTGCTGGCGGGTTTTACTTTAGAAGTCATAGGGTTTCCTACTCAAATGAATGGGTTGAGGACTTAACGGTTTATTATCAACCAATCGGGGGCGCACTAGGGCGGGTTGCTTGGCAAAACTCAACATACGGCTATAGTTCTCAGCCATAAAGCCTGAGAACTATGGCTGAGCTAGATGGGCGGCGATCGCGATCGCCTGTGGAAAAATTAAATGTTCTTGCACCTGAATCCGCTGGTGTAAACTGTCGGCGGTGTCGGTGGGCACAATGGGGACGGCGGCTTGGATCAAAATTGGGCCACTGTCTACGGCTAAGCGAACTAGGTGAACAGTGCAACCCGTCACTTTTACCTCCGCCGCCAGGGCTTGTTCGACTGCGTTAGCTCCCGGAAAGCTCGGTAGGAGGCTGGGATGCAGGTTCAAGATTCGATCGCTGAAGGCGTCGATTAACACCTGCGTCACCACGCGCATCCAGCCCGCCATGATGATCCACTCGACCCGATGCTGCTGCATGGTGGCAATAATCGCCTCGTCGAGGGCTTCACGGCTAGAAAAGTCGCGATGGTTGAGCAATGTGTGGGGAATGCCCCAGCGCTGGGCACGGGCAGCGGCTTTGGCGGTGGGCTGGTTGTAGATTAGCACCTGCACCTGGGCGTTGAGGGTTTGGGCGGCAATGGCCTGGGCGATCGCCTCAAAATTGGTGCCGCTGCCCGACGCCAGTATCCCTAATCGCAGCGGGGCTGCGGCAAAATGCTGTGCCCATACCTCGGGCGGAATCTCTGGGGAAATAAACCCGGACGTCGTGTCCTGTACTTGAGCTGACGCCAAACCAGAATTCATAGATCCAACCAACGCATCTCTTCACTATCGCATGTTGCCCGCTATCTCAAGACTTAGGCTCAAGACTTAGGCTGAGGGCACAGAGTATTTTGGTACCCGATTGTGGTAAAACTCGGTTAAATCAAAATTATCCTAATCAGTCTGATTGAACATTACTATCGGTTTTTTCTTAGATTCTCATCATTTCCATAGAGATCTATAAGGTACTATAGGTTTAACGATAGATTTTTAGCCATAAAACTTAGTCAATCAATAGATTCAACTCTATCGATTGACTACAAAATTCAGAGCTAAGACATCTCCAGCCACCAGTGCTGGGAATGCCACAGGTTTTTGCATGTTACATGCAGCGTAACCCACCCTTAATTCATCTGGCTGATCAGCTCATCCTGCTGAGCAGCTGATCTAAATTAGTTCACCGCCTTCCTTCCTTGACGACCATCTTTCAGAGGGGCTTGTCCATGTTTCAGTTCCTGGTTCAGACAGCTTGGCTTGTGCCAATTTATCCGCTGGTAGGGATGCTGCTCTCCGCCGCCTGGTTTCCAGCGATTACTCGTCGCACGGGTCCCCGCCCTGCGGGCTATGTCAATGCCATTACAACGTTTGTATCGTTGCTGCATAGCTTGCTAGCACTGGTGACGCTGTGGGGGCGATCGCCTCAATATCAGACCTACCACTGGCTCAAAGTGGCCGGGTTAGATTTGACCCTGGTGATCGAAATCTCTGCCCTGACGGTGGGAGCCATGGTGCTAATTAACGGGCTAAACTTCGCCGCCCAAATTTATGCCGTGGGCTACCTCGAAATGGATTGGGGCTGGGCGCGGTTCTATGCCATGCTGGCGCTGTTTGAAGCCGGAATGTGTGGGCTAGTGCTGTGCAACAACCTGTTCTTCAGCTACATGATTTTGGAGATTTTGACGCTAGGGACATACCTCCTGGTTGGCATTTGGTTTAACCAATCGCTGGTGGTGACTGGGGCGCGCGATGCCTTTCTAACCAAGCGAGTAGGTGACCTATTTTTACTAATGGGAGTGCTGGCGCTTTATCCCCTAGCGGGTACCTGGGACTTTAACGAGCTGGCTATCTGGGCCCAAACGGCCAACGTTGACCCAAAGCTGGCAACTCTAGTCGGCCTCGCGCTGCTGGCCGGCCCGATGGGCAAATGCGCCCAGTTCCCGCTGCACCTGTGGCTCGATGAAGCAATGGAAGGGCCGCTACCCAGCACCATCTTGCGCAACTCGGTGGTGGTGGCCACCGGAGCTTGGGTGCTGGTCAAAATGGAGCCGGTGCTGGCTCTGTCGCCTACGGTAATGGCGGTAGCGATCGCCATCGGCGCGGTAACCGCTCTAGGCGGCACGTTAATTTCGATCGCCCAAATCGACATCAAGCGTGCCCTCTCTTACCTAGTTAGTGCCTACATGGGGTTGACCTTCATTGCCGTGGGCGTCGGGCAAACCGAAGCGGCGCTGCTGATTGTGCTGACCCATGCGATCGCCATGGCCTGCTTAGTCATGGCCTCAGGGTCCATCGTGCTCAACAACATTACCCAAGACTTGACCCAGCTAGGGGGTCTTTGGAGTCGCCGTCCGATTACAGGGCTGTCCTTTATTGCTGGAGCGTTGGGACTGGTAGCACTACCACCGCTGGGCGGATTTTGGTCGCTGCTGAAGCTGGCCGATGGCACCTGGCCGCACCATCCCGTAATTACAGCCCTGCTGCTGGTAATCAACGCTCTGGCGGCATTTGCAGTGGCTCGTGTGTTTGGGCTGCTGTTTGGCGGTAAGTTGAACCCCATGACGGTGCGATCGCCCGAAAACCTGTGGCCTATTACCCTACCCATGACCTTTGGCGCGGCTTTTGTCTTACACTTACCCATCATCTTGCAACGGCTGTCGCTGCTGCCCGACTGGGCCATGATGAACAAAGACGTGGCGCTATTGCTCACCTGGTCCAGCATTTTTGGCCTCAGCTTGGGCGGCGTGGTGTACTTGGGCAACTGGATTGCCAAACCCGTTAGCCTGCCATGGAAAGGATTGCAAGATCTATTTGCCTACGACTTCTACACCCCAAAAATCTACCGCTCTAGCATCGTTGGCAGCGTCGATTTCATCTCCCAACTCACCGACTGGATCGATCGCTACGTCGTCGATGGCCTAGTCAACTTGGTCGGCATTGCATCTATCTTTGGTGGCGAAACCCTGAAATATGGCAACAGTGGCAAAACCCAGTTCTACGTCTTCACCATCGCCTTCGGCCTCGCTCTCATCGGTATTTTAATGAGCTGGTCAATTCTATCTGAGCTGTCTGTTAGCGTCGGGCAAGGATGAAGGCATAGCTTTTTTCCCTATTCATCTTCCCCCATTCCATTTTTTATCCTCGCTCCTTGCTCCTTGCTCCTTCATCCTGCCAATCATGCTTAGCCTTCTGATTTGGATTCCAATTTTAGGCGCGATCGCGATCGCCCTCTTGCCGCAAAGTCGGGCACGACTGGGTGGTTTGGTCATCTCTGGGGCGGTGTTCGCGCTGTCGCTGGTGGTGCTAAGCCAATTTGATTTGACCAATGCCGGGTTTCAGTTTCGAGAATATTTTGCCTGGATTGAAACACTGGGCTTGAACTACGAGCTGGCGGTAGATGGCCTGTCGCTGGTGCTGCTGGTGTTGAACAGTTTGCTCACGTTTATTGCCATTCTCACCACCAAACCAGATATTGAGCGGCCTCGACTGTTCTATGGCCTAATTTTGCTGGTCAGCGGTGGCGTGGCGGGTGCCTTTTTAGCGCAAAACTTGCTGCTGTTCTTCTTGTTCTACGAGCTAGAACTGGTGCCCTTCTACCTACTAATTTCCATTTGGGGTGGGGCGAAGCGCAGCTATGCCGCCACTAAGTTTCTGATGTTTACGGCCATCTCTGGAGTCTTTGTGCTGGCCTCATTCCTGGGCTTAATTTGGTTGACCCACTCGTCCACCTTTGCCTACGAATCGCTGTTGGGGCAAACCTTGCCGCTGGCGTTGCAGGTGGTGCTGTTGGGGATGCTGCTGGTGGGGTTTGGCATCAAAATTCCGCTGGTGCCGTTCCACACCTGGCTGCCCGATACCTATGTCGAAGCCTCTACTCCCGTGGCGATTTTGCTGGGCGGCGTGCTGGCCAAGCTGGGCACCTACGGGATCTTTCGGTTTGGGCTGGGGCTATTCCCGGAAGCCTGGGCAAAACTGGCTCCCTGGCTGGCAATTTGGGCGGCGATTAGCATTATGTATGGCGCAATGGCGGCGATCGCCCAAAAAGACATCAAGCGGATGGTGGCCTATAGCTCCATCGGGCACATGGGCTACATTCTGCTGGGTGGGGCTTCCTTGACGGCGCTAGGCGTGGTCGGTGCCGTCTCTCAAATGGTGGCTCACGGACTGATTCTGGCGCTGTTGTTCTATCTGGTGGGCGTGATTGAAGCCAAGGTAGGCAACCGGGAACTGGATGTGCTGAACGGGCTGATGAATCCAATTCGGGGGCTACCGTCGATCAGTTCGCTGCTGGTGTTGGGCGGCATGGCCAGTGCCGGAATTCCGGGTCTGGCAGGCTTCATTTCCGAGTTTTTGATCTTTCAGGGCAGCTATGCCGTATTTCCAGTCCAAACATTGCTGGCAGTGGTTGGCACGGGCTTAACGGCGGTATATTTTGTGATTTTGCTGAACCGCACCTGTTTTGGCAAGCTCGACAATGCCACAGCTTACTATCCCCGCGTCACCTGGAGCGACAAGGTGCCCGCGCTCATCTTGACCGCGCTAATTATATTTCTGGGGATACAGCCCTCGTGGCTGGTGCGCTGGAGCGAATCGACCACAACGGCGATGGTGGCAGCGGTGCCGATCTTGAGTCCTAGCACGCCGATTGTTGAAGTGTTAGGAGTCGAAGGTTTAGGAGTCGAGCCGGGGGTCAATCGTCCAGGTTGAGCGTCTGATCCGATGTTGTCTCTATGAGAATATCTATGGATCGGCGTCTGATGAATCAGCTACCCATGGCTTTGGTTTTATTGCGAGGAGCGATCGCCCTCTTCCTGCTCTGGGATGCCCTTGATGCCCCCTAAACTTTACCTCCAACCCTCTACCTCCCTCTCTACCTCCCTCTCTCCTATGACCACCACCCTGCCTCAACCCACCAACACTGCACCGAGTTCCACCCGTCCCGCCTCCGTCGCCGCCGAAAAACTGCCGCCATCCACCCATGAATTCGCCGAAATCATCCATCGCCTAGAGGCGGGCGGAGCCATGCTGCCCGACACCTCCGAAAACCTGATGCAGATTATCGGGCTGTACAAGGCATACGCGGTGCCGATGGATTTTTACTGGCGCGATTTGCTCTACATTGCCGAGCAGGTATTTCTCAACCCGCTGCCCTTCTTCAAATACTTTATTCCGCAAGAATATCTAGATTTGCAAAATCACTATGCGGGCGATGATGCCGACCTGCGGATTTGGCGGGGTACTGGGTCTGCCCACCCAGAGCTACTAGAGTTTATGGAAAAAGGCGAACTCAACGCCAAACTGCCGCGACTGTTGCACCACTGGTATCACGATCGCGTCAACATGGAATTTGCCGAAGAGTGCATGCGGGCAATGCTGTGGCACGGGCGCGACATGGGCATGGGTCTGTTTGATGCCTACTTAGATAGCGACGAATATAAGCAAAACGCTGATCGGGTCATCAAAGCCTACTTCAAAGGCAATCCGGCGATGATGAGCCTCTACAAGCTGTTCCCCGAGATGTTTTTGGAACAGTGCCGCCAGATGTCTTACTACTCGAATTTGGGGCTGTTCTGGGAAATTATGGCTCCGGTGTTCTTTGAGATGTCGGACTTATACGATGAAGGCAAAATCGCCAGCGTCCCCGACGCCATGGACTTTTTAGTCAACGGCATTTTTGCCATCTCTGGTCGGCCCATTTACCATCACGTTTACATTGACGGCGAGTGCTACGAACTGATTTCCAAGTCCAAAGGGTTCATGTGGCTATATGAAGCGGCGCTGCCCTATATTGAGGCCGTATTCTACCGCACCGCACCGTTCCGGGGCACCAAGTCCTACAATGCTCAGGCTGGGCAAGTTCCATCTGAACAAAAAGATTTCCACTATGGAGTGCTGTATGCCGACAAATTTCCGGTCGGCACAGCCGGGATTCCACCGACGCTGCTGGCTCAAGACATGCTGCACTTCTTGCCGCCTTACCTGCTGGAATATTACAAACACCACTGCCGGGGCGAAGACGACATGCTGGTTCAACTGGCAGTCAGCTTCCAGCGATCGATGTACTGCGTCACCTCAGCGGTGATTCAGGCATTGCGGACGGCTCTGCTATACCCGTTAGATGATCCAAATCCCGATCACCTGCTGGCCAATCGCAAATTCTTCGAGGCGCAGCTAGATCGGTTCAAACGTCCCGAAGCGCGTCTGCGGAATATTCAAACGGCGGATTATCGCTAAGAGGATGTTTTAAAAGTCTGATTGTTGGTAGCAAAGCGTTTTAGATCCCCCTAAATCCCCCTTAAAAAGGGGGAACTTTGAATCCAGTTCCCCCTTTTTAAGGGGGCTAGGGGGATCAACCTTTGTCTAGACTCTTGATAAATGCTTTGTAAATGGGTGACCTGGGATTCGAACCCAGAACCAACGGATTAAGAGTCCGATGCGCTGCCATTGCGCCAGTCACCCGTCCTAGAGCTGTCATCATAACAAATGGCTGTCGCTGATCTCAAGTCTTTGCTTGTGGGCCAGCTGTATTCACTCTAGCTGGCATTGAGGCGATCGCCCCCCCTTTCAGCCTCGCCGCCAGATCAGAATTTTGAGGAATTGGGGGAAGTTGATACACTGGTGATATCTCCATGCTGGTCATCTCGCCAAATTATCCCCATACCCAGTTGCTTTAAGATTCATGAGTTTGCTGTTTCCCAAAACCCTAGCGTCTTTTCTTCCCGCGTTGCCATTAGATAGCCTGCTTTCCACGCAAGGTATTATGGTGCTGCTGCTGCTAGCCTATGCCGGGGCAATGTGGATGTTTTTGACCAGTGCCCCCAAGGTCTACACCATCATGGTGTCGGATCTACAGCTAGCGCGGCAATTCTATGAAAGTGTTCTAGATTTGGCGGTGGCCGATGTGCCGCTGCACTACTACTACAATTACGAGCAAACCATCGGTGCGGCTGGGTTCGACCCGCTGTATCTGTCGGGCACAGGGGTAGGCTCACCCACCATGCAGCAATATAACAACCCCGATGGGCTGTGGTATCAGCTCCGCAAAAATACTCAGCTCCATGTGATTGTCGGAGCCAGCCTGGGGCAAAAAAATCGACAGCGCCATGTTTGTTTCGACCATGATTGTTTGGAACAAATGCTGCTGCGAATTCAAACACGCGGCGCGCAGTACAAAATCCGCAGTGACAAGCCACTCAATTTCTTGGTAAAAGACTGGGATGGCCGGGTCTACGAATTGGCGGAAGTAGACAATAAGTAGAGACGCGATTCATCGCGTCTTTCGATTCATCGCTGACTGGGAGATGGTTCTAGCGCTTTGGGCTGAGCCGAAGGCAGCGGCGCGGGGGCGTCGGTGCTGGTTTGTTGCAGATTGAGGTTGAGGTTGTAGCGGCTGGTGCGATCGCCAGTAATAGCGGCTGTGACACCAATAGTCCGAATGGCAGACATTACGGCCTCCGCGCCCAACGGCAACGGGGGCAGGGGCAGTGTGGTTTGAGCATTTAACATACGTTCAATATCCAGGAAAAAGTGGCCGTTATTTGCGCCTAGATCTGCGGCTGAGACGGCCTCTTGAAACGCTTTACTAGCTTTTAAGCTTAATGCTGGCGGCGGCAGAATACTAGAGCTGGCATTTTCCCCCAAGGCCAGAAATGCCGTCTGGTCGTCTAGCCAGCCGTGGGTGACAGCCAGCGAGCCGTAGGGAGATATCCACTTAACGAGCGGCTGTCCGCCCACCTGGCTAGCGCTGACTTGAAACCGATAGCGATCGCTCATCACACTATCTAGTTT
>CASBQX010000351.1 GCA_949127925.1 Synechococcales cyanobacterium PMM_0002 | reverse complement strand
ACCGTCGAGCGACAGATGAGACTGCCCTTCTGAAGCAAAAAACAACGGTTGCCTTCGACTTTGGGCGGTTGTCGTTTGGACCCGAAATGGCACTTCACCTCTACGGCACCCCCGGACAATCGCGGTTCGATTTCATGTGGGATATTCTGATCCAAAAAGCTCATGCTTACATTCTCTTAGTCGCCGCGCACCGACCGAGTGAATTTATTGATGCTCGTCGGATCCGTGCGTTTATGCGCCAACGATCGGCGGTACCGATGATTATTGGTCTCACCCATACCGACTGCCCAGAGGCGTGGGATCTGGAAAATGCGGCGATCGCGCTGGGTTACCTCAGTGCCACCCGACGTCCCCCCATCATCACGGTCGATCCTACCGAAACAGCCTCCGTAGCACAAGCAGTTATTGCTCTGGTGCAACATTCAATGCAAGACTGCCTGGTTTAGCGGATCACTCGCTATCAACTTCTTGCCAGTACGCAACATTTACGACTACAAGGAAAAACGGTATGGCAGTCACAGGCTATTTATCAGAGTTCTCCCTAGCAGAAATTTTCAATTTTTTAGAACAGGGCAATAAAACAGGCTTACTCACCCTCTGCACCCTGGCAGATACACAGACTGAGAAACGCGAAAACCACTACATCTGGTTCAACCAAGGACGGATTGTGGCCGCCGCCAATCGGCTCGATCAGCACGGTTTAGCGTACATGATTGGTCAACGCGGCTGGCTGGGAGAACACACCGCCTTGCGCGTCGCTCAAACCTGTGCCGCCTCTATACCCATCGGTTTAAGCCTCAAGACGCAAGGGCTATTGACTGTGGAGCAACTGAAACTGCTGTTTTATACCCAGGTGATGCGTCAGGTGTGTAGCTTGTTTGCGCTCAAGGACAGTTGGTTTCAATTTGACGGCAAAGCGCCGTTGCCTTTTGCCGAAATGACCGGCTTAAATGCGCCCGCTACGGAAGTCACTCTGGCAGCTTTGCGAGTGCTTAAGGATTGGAGTGCCCTCACCAGCAAGCTACCAGAGCCGTCATCGGCGATTATGAGCGTCATCACAGGCAAGCCTCAACAGAAGCTGGATCAAACCGAGTGGTGCCTCTGGGAGTTTGCTAATGGCACCCTGGCTTTGCAAGCAATTGCCCAACAGTTGCAATTACCATTGGTAAAGGTGCAGCAGGTCGCCTTTCGGTTGGTCACGGCAGGCTTAGTGGAAGAAGTCCCCTTAGTCGTAGCGACACCAGCAGCCCTAAAATCAGAGCCGCTACCAGTTGAGACACCTGCAACTGAAGCAACGACTGTCAGCCATTCGTTTTTGCATCACCTAGTTGGTTTCCTCAAAAACAAAACTTAGACGAGGCGCGCTCATTCAGCCTTGCCCAGATCTAATCGTCGGTGGGCTGGCGATCGCCATTCTGATTGGCGGCTTTTTGATGATGTTTACTGCCGCATTTACAACGCGCGATCGTTGAATAGGTAGCTATAGTTTCAGCTACCGTCACGCCGATGCATCTGAAACTCTTGCTCAATCGAAGGCACCTGGAGTTCACTTTGGGCTAGGGCTTCTAAGTCAGAAAGTTTGGATCGCAACGTTTCAATCCGACTGCCTAACAGCGCCTTGATACCTTCAGAACCGAGGGCAATGCAATGGTGACAGGCTTCACCCCACACAACGTCATGGCAATCATAAATGACCCCAATCAATAGCTGGTTGGCTCCGCTGCGGATGGGTCGTGCTTCTTGGCCACAGAGCGTACAAAAAACTGGCGCGCTGCCAAAGTAAACGCTTGGCTCCCAAACAATTTTCACGCTCGTTTCCTCTGAATCTAGTCCTGAGCCTATCTCAATTCGTAGGGCTAAGGACGTTCGCTCGGCTACCAGAAATTTAGTCGTTTTTGCCAGCAAAACAAAAAAATGCCCCACACCAAGCTGGTAGTAGGGCAAGACAGTTAAACGTTACATATAGTGTGTGCGAAAACTGGGGTAGGGGTCTTTCCCCCTGTGCCGATTTCTTTATTGTCCATAAAGGCTTTAGAGTGACGCAGGAAGAACTATTGCCGGGAAAATTGACCAATTTACGACCCATCCAATCGCTAAGCCTGATAGCGAGACGATACTTAACACCGCCAAAGACTGCCAACGGTTTAGCCCTGCCCTTTGCAAATCTAAGCGGGCGAGAATTTCAGCCGCTACGACCAAGAAAATGTATTCAAAAACATGAAACCAAACCAATACCAGTGCGATCGAAAACGCGCCAATTAATACAACAGAAAAGTAACCGATATCTGACTTTAGCCAGCCGCGAATTGCGGCTCGGAGTCCCCGCGATAGGGTCGTCAACAGCAGCGCTTCAGTGAGCGCAACGGTGGTTACAACCAACAACACAATCCATGGAGCGGTGGCCTGATATAAAAACCAACTAAAGGTACCGTATGATCCCAGCAGCAATAGTAGAGAGACAACAGGGATTTTCTTCACAGGATGGCCAGTTGAAATGAGGTCGTAGGCAGTTGGAACTGGTCTTACAGATTGGGTGAGATGGCCTGGACGGGGCAGGTGGGAATGCACTGCTCACACACCACACAGCGCGATCGCATAAAGTGCAGCCGAAAGGTTTGTGGGTCGAGCGTTAGGGCTTCGGTGGGGCAAACTCCGGTGCAGAGTCCACAGTGTACACACACGTCTTCATCGATTAGGATTTCTCGGTTAGCAGTAGAGATGTCAATATCTTGCGATCGCAGCCATTCCAGCGCGGCATCGAGTTGATCGATATCGCCCGACAGTTCTACTACTAGTGTGCCAATCTGATTGGGAGCGACCTGTGCTCGAATGATATTAGCAGCCACGTTAAAGTCTTTTGCCAATCGATAGGTGACGGGCATGTGAACGGAGCGCTTGGGGAAGGTAAGGGTGACTCGTTTTTTCACAGCTAGCGCTAATAAAAGTTCAGTTAGACTGGAGAGAAGGAAGTCTTGGGATCACAGGGGTGGAGGGATCAGTCGCGCACTGTCCCTTGCTGCCATCTTCAACTGTGCTTAAACTCTGTACCTTAAAGTTTAGAGAATCTGATCCGCTATGACTGCAAAGCCCGATTCATCTAATTCATCGAAGCCAATCGGTTCTGGCCCTGCCGGGGCTGGCACGGATTCTAGTGCTGATTCTAATATTGGCAAACAAATCCGCAACTTCTTGATCGCGCTGGTGGCGATCGCCCTCAGCATTGCCATTTTCTTTGGGGTACAGACAGAAACTGGCTCTAATTCATTATCTGCTCTGGCCGCAGCGGCTACGCCGCTAGAAGTAGCCCAATCCAACAATAAACCCACACTGATAGAATTTTACGCAAATTGGTGTACCAGCTGTCAGGCGATGGCAAACGACATGGGCGAACTCAAGGACGCGTACGGCGATCGCGTTAACTTTGTCATGCTCAATGTCGATAATGATAAGTGGTTGCCCGAGCTATTGACCTATCGGGTCGATGGCATTCCCCATTTTGTTTACCTAACCGCAACTGGCGAGGCGATCGCCAATACCATTGGTGAACAGCCCCGCCAGATTATGGCCGCTAATTTAGATGCTCTCGCCTCCCAGACGGAGCTGCCGTTTACCCCCACGAGCGGCCAGGTGTCTAAAGTAGAGGCTCCAGTTGCCCCTAAGCCGACAGCAGCTGACGATCCTCGCAGTCACGGTAGCCAAGTTCAGCCCTAAGGCGCTAGCACTTCAGAGTCTTGGTAATAGCTCGCCTGCTCACGTAGCGAATCAGCCATTTCGGTATTGCCCGCTTGCTCATACAAATCGGCGGCGCGTTGATAGTTACTAATCACGCCTTCACTCTCCTCGGGCTTCAGTGTGGTTGCCTCTGTGTAAATCGCATCGGCTAAGTCCAGGTAGGTGCTGGGCTGCTTAGAATCAAGTCGAATCGCCTCATTAAAGGCGGCGATCGCCCCAGGATAGTTGCGCTCGATCACGAATCTCAGCCCATTGGCATAGGCTTGGTCGTAGGGCGTTGCCACCCGAACGCTGACTTGATAGGTACCCGCTTGCCCATAGGGCGATCGGGCGATCAGTTGATAGGCTCCGGTTGTGGGCAGCGTCAAGACAACGCTGGGGTTCAGAGAACGGCCAAAATCGTCGCTAGCAGCTAGCTCATCGCCATTGGGTGCCAGCACTGTGAGCGACGAATCAAAATCTTCGCTAACGACCGTGATAAGAACCAGTTGACCAGCCGTCCCCGAGAAAGTATGGGTGCCTTGAACCGACTCCAGAACGCCTGTTTGGCGCAGGGGTGTGACCTCGGCAGCAGCTCGTTGGACGCTCACGGTCGCAGCGGCTAGTCCGGAGACCAGCACTGTAGAAACAGTTAATAAAATGCCTAGTGGTTTGAATAGAAAGCGGGTTGCCATATGAAATCTAAGATGAGGTGAACTTTAAAAATAGGCTGAGTAGCAAATGGTAAGCGATCGCCGTTTGTTACTCAGTATGCCCATTACCGCTGGGCTAATATCCCCAATGGGGGGTGATGCCCCCCGACATTAACAAATCTGCCCAGGTGCAGCCTCAGTTCGTAATCACACGAAAAGACCATAAACCACCGCAATCAGTCAATTGGGGATGGCAATATCTACGGGTGTAACGGGTATGCCCAAGCTATCGAGTGCTGGCTGCATACTGGCAGCATTGCCCACCACCAGCGTGACTAGCTGGTCGGGTTTGAGGTAGGTTTGAGCCGCACGCTGGATGTCTTGAACCGTCGTGGCTTCTACTTCTTTTTGGTAACGGAAGATAAAGTCGTCTGGGTAGCCATAGTATTCATAGCGAATCAGCCGTGACAGGGTTTGAACAGGCGTTGCAAAGTTGAAGACAAACCCATTCAGCGACGACTCTTTTGCTTGCTCTAACTCCGTTTCACTGATCAAGCTAGTGCGAACTTTCTCGATTTCTGATTGCCAAGATTTAATAAAGGGTACCGTGGCGTCAGACCGAGTTTGGCCACCGCCCACAAATAGGCCAGGGTGGTCAAACTGAGGCGACCAGTAGGCATAGACCGAATAGGCTAGCCCTTGACGCGATCGCACTTCATTGACCATGCGTCCGCCGAGTCCATTCAGCACGTCGTTTAGCACTGACAGGGGCGTATAGTCCGGATCTTTTAGCTGCCCGCCCAAGTGCCCCATCTGGATATAGCTTTGGGTCAGTTGGGGTTGGTCTACCAAAAACAAGCCGCCAGAGGTGGCCTGAGCCACGGCGGGTAGAGCGGCAAAGTCAGGCTGATCGACAGTAGAATCGCGCTTCCAGTCGCCAAATCGTTTTTCAATCAGCGATCGCATTTCATCAGTATTAAAATCTCCAACGATCCCAAGCAGCATGTTGTTGGGATGGAAGTAGCGCCGATGGAACGCGACCAAATCTGCCCGAGAAATGGCGTCTATGGTGGCATACTCGACCATCCGCGCATAGGGGCTGTCGGCTCCATAAATTAACTTGCCAAACTCCTGGCCTGCAATGCCTTCAGGGCTGTCGTTGCGGCGGGCGATCGAGCCACGCCAGAGAGTTTGGGTCAATTCCAGCTTGTCTTCAGGAAATGCAGGATGACGAATCACATCGGCAAACACCTCAAAGATGTCGTCCAAGTCTTCGCTCAAGGTGCTAAAACTAGCGCGGCCTGCGACAGCATCAATGTCTGTTTCAACGGAGGCGGCTCGGTCTTCTAGAAATTGGTTCAATGCCTCAGGGGCGCGCCGCCGGGTGCCGCCGCTGCGCATGACGCTGCCGACGATGTTGGCAATCCCAATTTTGTCGCTTGGCTCTAAGCGACTGCCGACGCGGAAGTAGGCCGAACCGTCAATTAAGGGCAACTCATGATCTTCTATCAAGAACACTATAATGCCGTTGTCTAATTCAAACCGGGTGTGGTCGGGCAGCTTTACAGCGGCTAGGGGCGGCAGCTGAAGCTGGTCGTAGTGAAGGGCAGGGCTGGCCTGAACGGGACGGATGCCGACCCACGAAAATAGCAGCAGCAGCGCGATCGCACTGATTAAGCGTTGAGCCAATCGGGTAGTCAAGCCTCGTTGTTTAAGCATCCTATTCGAGGCGATCGCCTGTGATTTCTGGATCATTCTGATTTCTCCTCGGATAAGAGCCGACCGATAGTTAGCTTCTCGGGGACGAAAGTAGCCTGAGCGACTCGCTGCACATCACTGGCTGTGACCGCCTCAATTGCTTTCAGCTCTTCAAATAGATTGCGCCAACTGCCTGTTTTTGCCTGATATTCGGCGAGTAGCCCCACCATGCCTTGGTTGGAGGCCAGCAGCTGAAGAATGCCAGCGCGAGACTGGGTTTTGACCCGCTCTAGTTCTGTAGCAGAAACAGGCTCAGTTTTGAGCCGTTGCAGCTCGGCATCCAGCAGACCCGCAATTTCTTCAATCGTATGGCCTGGAGCTGGCTGGGCATAAAGTAACATCAAATTGGAGTATAGATCGCCCGGAAACCCATTCGACGCGTCTACAGCCAGCGCAATTTTTTGCTCTACCAAGTTCCGGTACAGGCGAGACGTCCGCCCTCCCGATAAAACCGCTGCCATAATTTGGTAGGTGGCATCGTCAGGGTCGGTGCTGGCAGGGCGCTGATATCCGGCGAAATACCACGGTTGAGTTTGGAGATTGAGCGTAACGGTTTGAGAGCTGCTCTGGACTGGCGTGATGGCGACCACATCGGGTGCCCGCGATCGCGTTTGATAGCGCCCAAAGTAGGTTTCTGCCAAACGTTTCACTTCAGCTGGGTCTACATCGCCCACAATAGCTGCCGTAATTCGATTGGGAGTATAAAACGTCGTAAAAAAGTCGCTAACATCTTTGCGCGTTAGATTGCGGATGTCTTGCTCTGACCCAATCACCGGGCGGCCATAGGGATGACCAGGGAAAGCAGTTTCTAGAAACGCTTCAATCATCTTGCCGACGGGAGAGTTGTCGGTGCGCAGCCGCCGCTCTTCCAAAATCACATCTTTTTCTTCATAGAACTCGCGGAATACGGGATCTAGAAACCGCTCTGATTCTAACGACATCCACAGTTCTAGCTTGTTTGCCGGAAAGCTGTAAAAGTAGCGAGTGGCATCGGCAGATGTGGTGGCATTTAGACCGACTCCTCCGGCTCGTTCCACAATTTGACCGTACTCGTTTTGGCGCACATAGGTGGCGGCTTGCTGCTGCAACGCATCAAACTCGCTCTGGAGTGTGGTAGCTTCAGCGGTGCGTCCGGCGATGCTGGCGGCTTGCAGCTTGTCAAACAGCCGATCGAGCTGATCGAGTTCTGTCTTTTCGGCTGGGTAATCGCTGGTGCCAATCCGGGTCGTTCCTTTGAATGCCAGGTGCTCTAGGAAGTGAGCCACTCCAGTTTTGCCGGGTGCTTCGTAGGCAGAACCCACATTCACATAGGTCATGAACGAGATCACAGGTGCCTGATGCCGTTCTAGTACGACGAAGGTCATGCCATTGTCTAGGGTAAACTCGGTGACCCGATCCACTACCCGGTCGATGTAAGGCTGAATGGTGCTCACCGGGGGGACATCGGTGCGAGCCAGCGCCACGGGCTGAGCAACGCTCCACCAGCACAGCATTGTGGTCAGGGCGATCGCCCCCCAGCGCCGCCAGACAAGGTGCGGTAGCGGCTGAACCCTAGTCTGCCTAAACTTGGAATCTTTAACGGGATGGTTAAAATGCATGGAGTTGAGGAGGAGCCGGGAAGAAGTGAACATATAGACAAAGTTCCAGTCTCTACCCTACAACACCCTCACCCATCAACCGTACAAAGCAGCGGCTGTTTCTCCGTTAACCCTCGCCTTTTAACTTCTCGTGGCGATACAGCGTGTAAGAGTCAAACAGCATCCCAACCATGCTGCACACCAGGCTAATCGTTAATGCCCCTTGCATGGCACTGCCGCTGCCAAAGGTTTGCAGAAAATAAACAATTTGCGTCACCCCATAGCGACTCATAGTCTCTAGGCCATGCAGCCGCTCCAACAGCACCAGAGGCAGCAAAAATATGCCCAACACCAGCAGCGGAGCCAGGAAGGTTAAGATAGCAGTCAGAATTAGCGATCGCAGCAATCCAGGAACAAGGCTCATAGGGTATAGAAGCGCGCTGTTGCACACTGCACATCTTTATAAAACCAGCACGGTATCACCACCATAATTGCAGAGCGGCGGCATCGCTTCTAGATGTCAGAAATCTTAAATCGTTCTCATAAATAAACACAGTGTCAATTATTTGTCCCAATGCTTGAGAGTATCCACTACAACTGCTTTAAGCCGTCTACTCTTGTTAGACTATGACGGGCTGAGGCGAGGCGAGTTCAGCTTAACGTTATGTAGCGTTACAAAACACGCCGATATGCCGTGTTACAAAACGCGCCGATATGTAGTGTTACAAGACACGCCGATATGTAGTGTTACAAGACACTCCGATATGTAGTGTTACCAGGCGAATGCCGCATGGGGTTTTTGCAATTGACTAACGAGATTGGCAGTAACAGCTTAAGACGATGGGGGCAACGGGTCGTTGCTGCTGTTTTCCTGGGAGGGCAGGCGATTGTTCATTTGCTCAAAGGGAAAATCCATTCCCGCAATGTATTAGAACAGATGGCCATTGTTGGGCCTGGGTCGTTGCCCATTGCCCTGCTCACAGCCGCAACCGTAGGGATGGTCTTTACCATTGGCGTAGCGCGCGAGTTTATTAACTTTGGGGCGGGTACTGCTGTCGGTGGGGTGTTGGCGATCGCCCTGGCGAGAGAACTGTCGCCTTTAATTACGGCGATCGTTGTCACTGGGCGCGTGGGTTCTGCATTTGCAGCCGAAATTGGCACCATGCAAGTTACGGATCAAATTGATGCCCTCTACATGCTCAAAACTGATCCAATTGATTACTTGGTACTGCCTCGACTGATTGCCTGCTGCATGATGATTCCCCTGCTCACAATTCTGTCATTTGTGATCGGCATGGCCGGAGGGTTGCTGCTGGCAGACTCACTCTACGGAATTTCCTCGTCGGTTTTTCTAAATTCTGCTCAAACTTTTTTAACCACATGGGATTTGTTCTGTTCACTAATTAAATCTATGGTGTTTGGTGTGTTGATTTCAGTGATCGGCTGTAGCTGGGGATTGACAACTACAGGTGGAGCAAAAGGGGTAGGACAATCGACTACAGCCGCCGTGGTCACAGCCCTGATGGCTATTTTTGTAAGTAATTTTTTGCTGTCGTGGATAATGTTTCATGGCCCTGGCAGTGTCACCCTTTAGCCGCCCGCGCCGGCTGGGTAAATCCTCTGCGCCAGCTGGACAAATACAGGGAGCAGCGCGTCAGCGTTTAGAATGGGGATGCATCCAGATCCTCCAGTCTGTAGGCTTGGATGAAACTAGCAAGGATCGGTGGTACCTGTGACGACAACTCCGTCTATACCAGTTTCAATAGAGACAGTGCAGCTTGCGCCTAGTTTTAAGCTGCCGATAGCGCTGATAATGATTGCTGTGCCGCTGGTTTGGGTGCAGCTTTGGGTCAGTGGGGCGATCGCGCTATTCGGTGTTTTTT
>CASBQX010000350.1 GCA_949127925.1 Synechococcales cyanobacterium PMM_0002 | reverse complement strand
TAGGCTTTTGCCACCGCCGTAGACATCCAGCGAGAAACCTGAGCCACGCTGCATCGCCCCTGCATCGCCTGGGTCAGCATCAGCGGCAGAGACGTTTCCACTCCCGGCATTCCCGACGGCACCTTGGCAGGCTCCAGAAAAACAGTTGTTGAAGTTGCCTCTTCATCGGCTGGATTGGCGGCATTTGCCCGCCCCTTTTCGGCCAGCGTATGGGGGGCATGATCGGTAGCAATAAAATCAATCACGCCATCTTGAAGTGCCTGCCACAGCACCGCATTATCGTGGACACTGCGAATCGGCGGGTTCATTTGAATCAGGGAACCCAGCTTTTCATAGTCGCCCGTATTCAGCAGCAGATGCTGCGGCGTCACTTCTGCCGTCACCCAAGCGGGCTTATCGTGGCGCAGCAGTTCGGCTTCTTCTGCGGTGGAAAGATGCAGAATATGCAGCCGTCGCTGATATCTTTTAGATAGTTTGAGCGCCAGTTGGGTGGCGTTGAGCGCCGCCTGATTATCTTGAATCACAGAATGAATGGCCGGATCGGTGCTGCCCGCAAACTCTTGCCGCCGTTGGGCAATCCGCGCTTGGTCTTCGGCATGAACGGCGATCAGGCGGGTGCCGGTGGCAAAAATGCGATCTAATGCAGCTTCTTGATCGACCAGCAGATCGCCATGCATCGAACCCATAAAAATTTTGATGCCGGGGGTGGGCGTCGCGGTTTGCAGATCTGGTAAATTTTCAGCCGTAGCGCCGATAAAAAAGCCGAAGTTGACAAACGATTTTTGGGCAGCGCGGGTTAACTTATCGTTGAGGGCGTCCTGATTGATGGTCAGCGGCTTGGTATTGGGCATTTCCAAAAAGGAGGTGACGCCGCCACGGGCACAGGCGCGGGAGGCCGTGGTGAGATCTTCTTTATGCTCTAGTCCTGGTTCACGGAAATGCACTTGCGGGTCAATGACGCCGGGGAGCAGGGTGAGTTGGTTCGCTTCAATGACGGTATCGGCATCTCGCTCCAGGTTGGGGCCAATCTGCCCAATCACGCCGCCCTCAATCCACACATCAGCGGACTGAAAGTTGCCATCGGGGAGTAAGACCCTAGCGTTGCGGATTAGTAATGTGGCGGCGGCGGATGGGGGCATAGTGAACCAGGCGATACTGCCTCCATCATAGGAAATTTCGGTTATCCTCGGTTTCATGATGCTCACCAGTTCAGCGAAATCTCTAAATAGGCGCATTCTGGTGCGGGGAAAACCTCAGACGCCGCACCACCCCTGCTTGTGTAAAATGGAATTAAATCGAAATCTAGGTGGACAAAGATGGTTCAATCGCCCATTAAAGTCATGACCTTAGCAGAATTTTTATTGCTACCAGAAACCAAGCCAGCGAATGAATTTATTGATGGCAAAATTATTCAAAAGCCAATGCCGCAAGGGAAACATAGCTTAATTCAGTCCGAATTAACGGCCAATATTAACGGGGCCTTTAAACCGCAGCGATTAGTGCGTGCCTTTAGCGAACTTCGTTGCAGTTTTGGCGGCAGATCGACGGTGCCCGACGTTGCAGTCTTTGACAGCGATCGCATTCCGCGCGATGAAAATGGCGATATAGCGAATATGTTTGCGATCGCGCCAGATTGGGCGATCGAAATTCTGTCCCCCGACCAAAGTCAAACCAAAGTAACCAAAAATATCTTGCATTGCTTGCAGCATGGTACACAGATGGGTTGGTTAATCGATCCAGCCGAGCGATCAGTCTTGGTCTATTCAGCCGAGCGATCCATCCAAATCTTTGACGCAGAGAATGATGTATTACCCGTGCCTGAATTTGTCAAAGATTTTGATCTCACTTTAGGCGATTTATTCAAATGGCTAAGTGATTGAACGCTTGATAAACCATTCACCATAGACCGATCGGCCAATTGTGAATACAGCCTAAATCTGAGCCACAATTTTATAAATCGCCCTTGTGATGGCAGTGAGTTCCGAGGATTGAATAATATACGGCGGCATCGTATAAATCAGTCGCCCAAACGGACGCAGCCACACCCCCTCTTCCACAAAGCGCGGCTGGATCACCGCCATATCCACCGGATTATGCAACTCCACCACCCCGATCGCTCCTAACACCCGCACATCTTTAACTGCTGCCAAACTCCGGCAAGGTTCCAACTCAGCTTTGAGCTGGAAGGCGATCGCGCCAATCGTCGATTGCCAATCATAGCTTTCCAGCAAATTCAGATTTTCTAACGCCACCGCACAGGCCAAAGGATTTGCCATAAACGTTGGGCCATGCATAAACACTCCCGCCTCACCCGCCGCAAAGCTCTCACTAATCTCCCGCGTCGTCAGCGTAGCCGCGAGAGACATAAACCCGCCCGTCAGCGCCTTGCCCACACAGAGAATGTCTGGACAGACCGCCGCATAGTCACAGGCAAACAGTTTACCCGTACGGCCAAACCCGGTCGCAATCTCATCCAAAATCAGCAAGATATTGTATTTTTCACATAGCGCTTTGGCCTGTTGCACATAGTCTGGATGATAAAAGCGCATCCCCCCCGCATTTTGTACCACTGGCTCAAAAATGGCCGCTGCAATTTGATCGTGGTGAGCCGCTAACAGCGCGGCAAAACTGGCAATATCCTGTTCTTGCCAATCTTGATCAAAGCGAATCTGCGGAGCCTCGGCGAAATATTGCTGGGTTAAAATATTGCGAAAAAGATGGTGCATGCCATTCACCGGATCGCAGGCCGACATCGCCGCAAAGGTGTCCCCATGGTAGCCATTGCGAATGGTGAGAAACCGCTGCTTCTGCGGCAACCCGCGATTGTACCAATACTGCACCGCCATTTTCATGGCCACTTCGACTGCGACTGAGCCAGAGTCACAAAAAAACACCTGCTGGAGTGCTGCTGGCGTCATGGCAATCAATTTCTGAGCCAAATCTACTGCTGGTTGGTGGGTCAAACCGCCAAACATAATGTGCGACATCCGATCGATTTGGGCATGGGCTGCTTGGTTGAGGCGAGGATGGTTATACCCATGAATGCAAGTCCACCAAGACGAGATGCCATCAATCAGCGATCGCCCATCCATCAGCTGGATCCGCACACCCTGGGCTGACTCGACTGGAAACACAGGTAACAGATTGGGCATGGCCGCATAGGGATGCCAAACATGCAGGCGATCGAATTCAAGGAGTTGCTGTAAAGACTGCATGACGGGTGAGGGCTAATTCGACACGGTTTAATTGAAGGTAACAATAATCTCGTTTCTAGGCGTTGCCTAAAAGAACTATTGCACGATTGCATTGGCATCTGAATGATGTACCAAATACCCATCTTCCATGTAGATGATGCGATCTGCTAGATCCAAAATGCGATTGTCGTGGGTTACCAGTAAGATGGTGCAACCTTGATCTCTAGCAAGTTTTTCCATAATTTCTACCACATCTCGTCCCGATTTTTTATCGAGCGCAGCCGTTGGCTCATCGGCCAGAATAATTTTAGGCTGACTGACCAAGGCACGGGCGATCGCCACTCGTTGCTTCTGTCCACCGGATAAATCACTTGGATAGTAGTCCATTCGATGTTCCAATCCTACTGCGCTCAAAACACTCCGAATGCGGGTATCGGCAGCGGTGGCAGTTACTTCTTGAATTTCCAATGCCATTTCAATATTTTGATAAGCCGTGAGGAAGCTTAATAGATTGTGCGCTTGAAAAATATAGCCAATATTGCGACGAGCCAAGGTCATCTGTTCTTTAGTGGCATGAAGCAAATCTTGCTCCAGGATAGTTAGGTTTCCCTCTTGAATGGAGCGTAGACTTCCCATCAGCGTCAGCAATGTCGTTTTACCAGAACCTGATGGTCCTGTCATGATGATAATTTCGCCGCGATCGATTCGCAGGTTGATATCAAACAAAACCTGCTTTCTTAGAGAACCTTGACCGTAATAATGATTTAGATGCGCGATCGAGATTGCAGGTTCAGATAGATTCGTGACCATGCTCAACTCCTAAAAAATATCAGCAGGATCAGCCGTTTGCAGCTTACGCACTGCGATCGCAGCCGCAAGCGAACTCATGATTGCGGTGAGAATAAAGACAAACACAATTCGCCCCAAATCCATTGCCATTGGCAGCATGGTCACAAGGTTGGTAATTCGATAGATGCCTAATGCGATCAATGTACCAGGAATAAATCCGAATGCTGCTAGGATCAAAGCTTCTTGAAATACAACAATGAGGAGATAGCGATCGCGAAATCCCATCGCTTTAAGGGTGGCATATTCGGGTAAATGATCGGTTACATCACTGTAGAGAATTTGATAGACAATTACAGAACCCACAATGAAGGCAATCACCACACCCAAGTCAAAGGTATAGCCTACCGGAGTGCTGGCACTCCAAAAGTCAACTTCTGCTTTTGCGTAGTCGTCTCTGGTCATCACTTTGACATCATTGGGTAGGCGCGATCGCATTTCTGCTAGAACCGCTTGGACATCCGCATCAGGCTGAAGTTTAATCACGCCTACATCAATCAGTCCCCCCTGACGAAAAGGAGCCATGCGTAAGAAGTTGATATCGCTTGTGACTAAATAAGCATTGATGCCAAACGTGGGGCTGAGTTTGAACAATCCCTGAATTTGAACTTGGCGTTCATTGATTTCGGTTGTGATTGCTTCGCCTGCCTCAAACCGTTGGGCGATCGCGCCAAATTC
>CASBQX010000349.1 GCA_949127925.1 Synechococcales cyanobacterium PMM_0002 | reverse complement strand
TTGAACAGCAGAGGGGTGAGACGCAGAACGCCCCACCCCTCCGGTTAAGTTAGATTTTGACTCTGTGCTAAACCGCTGCCGTCATGACTAAGCTGCTGCCAAATTGTGGGCGACAAAGTCCCAGTTCACCAATTTGTCGAGGTAGTTGGCGATGTAGCCAGGGCGGGCATTGTGGAAGTCGATGTAGTAGGCATGTTCCCACACATCTAAGGTCAGCAATGCCTTCTGGCCATGAGCCAAGGGGTTCTCAGCGTTGGGGGTTTTGGTGATTTTCAGCGTGCCGTTGTCGTCAATCAGCCAAGCCCAGCCGCTGCCAAATTGGGTTGCAGCAGCGGTGCTAAATTCCTTCTTAAAGTTGTCATAGCTGCCAAAAGCTGCATTGATCTTGGCTGCTAGGTCACCTGTGGGAGCGCCGCCACCACCTGGTTTGAGGCTGTTCCAAAAGAAGGTATGGTTCCAGACTTGAGCGGCATTGTTGAAGATGCCTGCTTTTGCTGGATCTTTGAAGGAAATGGTGATGATTTCCTCCAGTGACTTGTCCACTAGGGCAGCATCGTCCTTGATTAATTTGTTGAGGTTGTCAACGTAAGCCTTGTGGTGCTTGCCGTAGTGATACTCAAACGTCTCTGCTTTCATGCCGTAGGATTCAAGTGCATCTGTGGCAAAGGGCAGGGGGAGTTGTTCGATCGGCATGGGCTTTATTCCTCTCAATTGCATCACATGAAATCTATCGAAGTCTATGGGAGACTGTAGCTCTAGCGCATCTGTCTTACGTCGGATTGCAATACTATTACAGTGGCATTGGGACGCAGCTTTACAGTTGGATTGCGCCGCCATCAATACCGGATCGCAACGCAGGGCATAGCGACTGAGCCTACAAGCGATTCCTCACAACTATTAACTAATGTTAACTAAATTCTATATCAAAAACACAGCATAGGGTGTCTTGTGGCGTACGTTGGGTCGAAAGTTGGGCGGCTCTCATCCCTAACCCCTGCCTATCCGGGCTATCATAGCGATTGTTGTAACAGCTACCAGCATGGGCAGACAGCGTTCTCTTTTGGCTTTGATTTTTGTACTGGCGATCGCTGCCATTGTTGTATTGGTGCAGGTTCCAATGCGGCAAGGGTTAGATTTGCAGGGCGGCTCTCAACTGACACTTCAAGTTAAGACTACGCCAGCGGTGCCTGAGATTACTCCTGAAAAGTTGGAGGCCGTGCGCGCTGTGGTTGAGCGCCGGATCAACGGGTTGGGCGTATCAGAGTCGGTGGTGCAAACGGCAGGGGAGGATCAGCTTTTGGTGCAGCTGCCAGGGGTGAGCGACCCGGCTCAGGCCGAGCGGGTGCTAGGTGGCACGGCTCAGCTAGATTTTCGCGAGCAGCGCGCGGGCAGCGAAGGGCAAATTCGAGCAGAGTATGACGTGCTGCAAGGCTTGCAGGTGCAGCAGGCCAACTTGAGGGATGGCGGCGATGAGGCCGCGATCGCCACCAATCAGGACGCGATCGAGCGCAGTAATGAGGCGATCGCGGCATTATTCGACAAAAGCGGCCTCACCGGCGACATGCTGAGAAACGCCTACGCCTCTCCGCTCAGCGGCAGCAACGCCTGGGAAGTCGGCTTAGAATTTAACGAAGAAGGCGGCAATAAATTCACTACCCTGACCAAAAATGTAGCCGGAACAGGACGCAGCCTAGGCATTTTTCTAGACAATGAATTGCTGAGTGCCCCCAATGTCGATGTCAAATATGCCGAGACAGGCATTTCGGGCGGGCGCGCTAGCATTTCAGGCGGGTTTGATGCCCAGCGAGCCGGGGAACTATCGCTCCAGCTCCGGAGTGGTGCCCTGCCAGTTCCGGTAGAAATTGTTGAAAATCGTACCGTAGGTGCCACCTTAGGGCGTGATAGCGTTCGGCGCAGCATTTATGCAGGTGTTGCTGGGCTATCGCTGGTGCTAGTGTTCATGGTTTGGTACTATCGCCTCCCCGGTCTCATCGCCGACATTTCTCTGCTCATTTATTCGCTGTTAACTCTGGCCGTCTTTAACCTGCTGGGCGTGACGTTAACCCTGCCAGGAATTGCCGGATTTATCCTTAGCATTGGCATGGCCGTGGATGCTAACGTGCTAATTTTTGAGCGCACCCGAGAAGAACTCCAGTCAGGCAAAACGCTTTACCGCTCCGTTGAATCTGGGTTTTATCGAGCCTTTTCTAGCATCTTCGACAGCAACGTCACTACGCTGATTGCCTGTGGAGCCTTATTTTGGTTAGGAGCGGGTCTAGTCAAAGGGTTTGCCCTGACCCTGGCCTTGGGAGTCGTCGTCAGTATGTTCACAGCGCTGACCTGTAGCCGCACCCTCCTGTTGGTGGCGCTTGGATTCCCGGCTCTGCGCAAGCCCAAGTACTTTTGCCCTAACCTGCCTGCGTCAATTCCGACCAGAACCGCCACACCATAGCTCCAACTAGGCGTGAGGCGCGCGCGCCGTTCTTTTTCCCTGCTGCAAAGGCGATTCCATGAAACTGCAAGTTATTAAACAACGCAACATTTGGTGGGCAATTTCTACCGCAATTATTTTGGCGGGAATTGTCGGCATGTTGATTTCGTTGAACCAATATCAGACACCGCTGCGACCCAGCCTAGACTTTGTGGGAGGTACCCGGCTCCAGCTAGAGCTGGCCTGCGTTCGAGAAAACACCTGCACTGGCCCAATTGATCCGGCAGTGGTTCGCGATGTTCTCACCGAACAGGGGTTAGGCGGCAGCAGCATTCAGGTAGCGGGAACCAAACAACAGGCTTTATCCATTCGCACCACCACGTTGGAGGTAGAGCAGCGCACCAAACTGGTGCAGGAGTTGGCTGCCAAGGTTGGTGCCTTTAACTCAGATGCCACCCAAATCGACACCGTTGGCCCCACGATTGGGCGGCAGCTGTTTACGTCGGGGTTGCTGGCGCTGCTGGTGTCGTTTGCTGGCATCATGGCTTATTTAAGTCTACGGTTTCAGTTTGACTATGCTGTGTTTGCGATCGTGGCGCTGCTGCACGATGTGCTGATCACTATTGGGGTTTTTGCCATTCTGGGGGTGGTGCTGGGGATAGAGGTCGATAGTTTGTTTATTGTGGCGCTGCTGACAATTGTTGGGTTTTCAGTCAACGACACGGTGGTAATTTATGACCGCATCCGTGAAACCGTTGCCGCCAACCCTCATCGCCACATCAACGAAATTGTAGAGGAAGCGGTCAACCAAACGCTCACCCGTTCAATTAACACTACGCTGACCACCCTGCTGACGTTAACGGCCATTTTCTTATTTGGTGGCGAAACACTTAAATATTTTGCCTTGGC
>CASBQX010000348.1 GCA_949127925.1 Synechococcales cyanobacterium PMM_0002 | reverse complement strand
GTGCTCGAAGTGTTAACTCACCACGGTTTAGTTGGCTTGTTGAAAGGGCTGTAGGCTGCTTGCCGTCAGGTTCATCTTTACAAATTCCCGATCTCATTAGTTTAGGGTCGGGAATTTTGCATATCCTAAGTTCTGTAAACCTCAGGCAGATTCTCTGCTTTTGCATTAGACAATATTCGAGACAGCTCCCGCTTAATTGCTGCTCAGCAATTGTTTAGGTGGCGTCAGTCTAGAATGTTTGTCACGCTGGGGATAAGGCTATGCAAATTTTCCGTCGCCCCTCTCCGTCTGAGGGCGAACCGCGATCGCGAATCTTGCAGGCGGCACAGCGGCTGTTTGCGCGGCGCGGGTTTGATGGCACGACCACTCACGACTTAGCTGAGGCGGCTGGCGTGGCAGAGGGGACGCTATTTCGCCATTTTGAAAACAAGAAGGCCATCTTAGTTGAGGTGGTGACGCAGGGTTGGGTTGAAATTCTGACGGATTTGCTCACCGAGCTGAGTGAGATGGGCAGCTATAAGGCGATCGCCCAAGTGATGAAAAAACGGATGCTGAACCTGCATCAAAATGCCGATCTGTTGCGGGTCTGCTTCATGGAAGCGCAGTTTCATCCCGATTTGCGCGATCGAATTCAGGCTGAAGTCATCGTCAAAATGACAGACGTAGCCGAAGCATTCTTTCAAACAGCGATGGAGCGCGGCATCTACCGACCGATGAATCCTCGGGTTGTAGCTCAGGTGTTTTTGGGCATGTTTACAGTAGCTGGATTTAGCCGAGATACCCTGATGCCCGAGCAGTCTTCTCCTGACGCCATGAAAGAGATGGCAGAAGGGATTGCCGATATCTTTCTGAATGGCGTCCTGGCGCAGACCAGTGAATAGTCAGCGGGTGTGAAGTTTTCTCAGGTCAGGGCTGAGACTCTTTACAATTAGAAGATGCAGATTCAAGACCTTCCCCCATCGGCTGCTTGCCTGCCTCTGGCAGAAACGCTCAAGCAGCGTCGTCACCAGCTGACCGCGTTGATTGATGTCCCCGTTGTTTTGTGGTCCGGGCGCAGCAGTGCTCGCAATTTTCCGGCCAATATATACCCGTTTCGCACCAGTAGCCATTTTCTATACTTTGCTGGGGTGCCGTTAGAAAATGCGGCCATTCGGCTAGAAAAAGGGCGGCTAGAACTATTCAAAGACGATCCCACGCCAGCCGATCTGCTGTGGCACGGGGTGACATCTACTCGCGATGAAATTGCCGCCGCAATCGGAGCCGATGCAGCCTTTCCCTTAATTGCCTTGATGTCTCGCACCTCGGGAGCTGCAACCCTATCGGTGCAAGACCCGGCCACGCGCCAACAGCAGCCGCGCCTGCTCGATCGCCCGGTCGCGTCTGCCCATCAGGCGCAGGGACTAGATGGGGCATTGGCCAAGGCGATCGCCCACATGCGCCTGTGTCACGATGCCGCAGGGTTGGCCGAAATCCGCGCTGCCGCTGCCGTCACAGTTGAGGCACATATTGCTGGCATGGCCGCTACCCGTCTGGCCCATCGCGAAGCCCAGATCCGGGCGGCTATGGAAGGCGTGATTTTGGCGCACAATATGACGACCGCTTACTCTAGCATCGTGACTGTGCATGGTGAAGTGCTGCACAACAACCAGTACCACCATCCCCTGCAACCTGGAGACTTGCTGCTGGCCGATGTTGGTGCCGAAGCCGAGTCGGGCTGGGCCTCAGACGTGACCCGAACCTGGCCAGTTTCGGGCAAATTTTCGCCAACTCAGCGCGACCTCTACGACGTAGTGCTAGCCGCCCACGATCGCTGCATTGAGCAACTGCGCCCCGGCGTCGAATATCAAGATCTCCACCTGCTGGCTGCCCAGACCCTGGCCGAGGGATTAGTCTCTCTAGGGATTTTGCGCGGTCAGCCCGATCAGCTAGTGGCTCGCGACGCCCATGCCCTATTTTTCCCTCACGGAATTGGGCATTTGCTGGGGCTAGATGTGCACGATATGGAAGATTTAGGCGACTTGGCTGGATACGAAACCGGACGCAGCCGCAGCGATCGCTTTGGCCTGTGCTACCTGCGGCTCAACCGCCCCCTGCGCCCCGGTATGGTGGTCACCATCGAACCCGGCTTTTATCAAGTGCCTGCCCTGCTCAACGATCCCGAACGGCGCGCTACCTATCAAGACTGCGTTAACTGGGAGCATCTGACGAAATTTGCCGACGTGCGCGGTATCCGGATTGAAAACGACGTGCTGGTGACTGATACCGGGTGTGAGGTGTTAACGGCTGCTTTGCCGACCCACGCGGATGCGATCGAAGCACTGATTAGCCGCTAGCGTTGACCTCTATAATCAATCGCTTATTCCCTTCCACCCATTGATCTAAAACTCACTCGAAGCAATTTAGGCGCAGCCTGTATAATGACGTGACGCCCTGCCTACAGGGAATGGCTGAGATTTGATATATTTTTCCCTTAAAATAAAACATAATCGGTTGTGATAGCGATTTATCCAGGCAGCTTCGACCCCATCACCCTCGGCCATTTAGATATCATTGAGCGCGGCTGTCGGCTCTTTGACCAACTAATTGTAGTGGTGATGCGGAACCCGACTAAAAAACCCCTGTTCCCGGTGAATCAGCGGGTTGAACAAATTCGCCATGCCACCCGGCATTGGAGCAACGTGGAAGTAGACAGCTTTGACGGTTTAACCGTCACCTACGCCAAAAAGCGAGGAGCCAAAATGCTGCTGCGAGGGTTGAGGGTGCTCTCAGATTTTGAAAAAGAGCTGCAAATGGCGCACACCAATAAGACGCTAGCAAATGACATCGAAACCTTCTTCCTAGCTACGTCAAGCGAATACAGTTTTCTTAGCAGTAGCTTGGTAAAAGAAATTGCTAAGTTTAGCGGTCCCATTGATCACCTGGTCCCTCAAGCTGTTGCGTTAGATATTCGCCAATGCTACGCCAAGACTCCCCCAATCGCCTCTCCCCTGATCGCCCCGGAACCCCAGCCAACTCTGGAGTCTCCCCCAGTTCTGTGGCCAACGGAGAAGCCGTCCGGGTCGGTGGAGTAGATATTCAGCGCGAGCTAGAAAAACTGGAAGAGATGATTCTGGACAGTCCGCGCATTTTCAGTCGCACGATTGTGAATGAGGATCAGCTGTTGGATCAGCTGGCACTGGTACAAATTAATCTTCCTGCCGCTTTTGAAGAGGCTAGAAAGCTCTTGCAGCATAAGGAAGAAGTGCTGCTTGAAGCCGAACAATATGCTCAAGAAATTATTGAAACAGCAGAACGGCGAGCCGCCCAGATTTTGGATGAGATGGGCTTGATTCGCCAAGCAGAGATTGAAATGAAGCAGATTCGCCAGCGGGTGCAGCAGGAATGTGAAGCTGCCCAAGAGCAGGCGATGACCGAAATTGAGCGCATGCGGCGGCAGGCTCAGCAGGAATTAGATGAGATGCGGCGACGGGCGATCGCCGAATCCGAAGATGTACAGGCTGGAGCCGATGACTATGCCGATCGCGTCCTCCAAGATCTAGAGCAACAGTTTAACGAAATGTTACGGGTGGTGCGCAATGGCCGTCAGCAGCTAACCGTCGAGCCGCCTAGCCGGGTGGATAGCGCTTCCCGTCCGGGCAGCGGACGAACGGGCGATCGCCCCAAAAAATAGCGGTTGGTTCATTCCGTAGAGACGCGATTAATCGCGTCTCTATCTTCTACATCGGGGTAGAGCAAAATTTTGAACGTGTCCGGCGTCGGAGCCACGGCGCGCTCTACAGCAGCGGCCAACTCACTCAGGGGATAGCGATCGCTGACTAGCGCATTCACGTCGATTCGTTGGTTAAACACAATCTCAGCTGCCAATGCCTGCACCCGATAGGACGAGCTGTAGCTGCCCATTAGGTCAATTTCTCTGCGATACAAAATATTGGGATTGATCGGAATCTCCATTTCGTCTGGGAACTCGGCAAAGAACAGAATTTTGCCACCTTTGCGCGTGGCCTCTAGGGCTTGGAAAAAGGCTTTTTCGCTGGGAACTGCCAGAATACTGGTGTCTACCCCCATGCCGTCGGTGCTGGCCTGGATTTTGGCCAATAGGTTGGGGTCGCGCGCGTCGAATGCGGCCTCGGCTCCCAGGCTCAGCGCCCGCTCTAGGCGAGACGGAATCAGATCAGTGGCGATCGCCCGTGCCCCAAAATAGTTCACCAGCATCACAAACATTAGCCCAATTGGGCCTGCCCCCGTCACCAACACGGTTTGCCCCGGAGCCACCTGCGCCTTTTTTACCGCCTTTAGGCAGCAGTTCGTCGGCTCCACAAAGCTGGCCTGCTCAAACGTAATCTTGTCGGGAATCAGCAATAGCCCACCGTTGCGGACAATGTGCCCCGGCACCTTGACATAATCAGCAAAGCCGCCGCCACTGGGCGCAAACCCAGCCGTTGTGGTCACCGTTTTATAAACATCGCACATCGAAAAATTGTCATTCAGGCAGTAGCCACAGTGCATACAAGGAATGTGATGCAGCACAACCACCCGCTGCCCCACCTGCCAGCCCTGCACCGCAGATCCCACCGCTGCAATCACCCCCGCCGTTTCATGCCCAAAAATTCGGGGCGGCTCGTACAGCGGATAGCGGATTTTCTTAATATCCGACTGACACAGCCCCACCACCCGCACCTGCACCAGCACCTCATCGTCGGCTAGCTCTGGCACGGGCACATCTTCGTAGCTGAGTTGATTGACTCCTCGAAATACCTGCGCCTTCATGGGATTTCCTCTGACATAGACCTAGTGTATTTTCTCAGTTCTGCTCCAGTGTGCTCTAAATTTTTTGCAAAATCTCTCACAAAATCTCTCAATTGTGCGCCCAGGGTGCCGCTGATCCCCCTCCATTACGCCTCAGTACTCATGCATATTCAGCACCTATGCGGTATTGTTAATGAATCTCCAGTTTTAGATTCAAACATTTAGACATAATTTATCCATAGGCTTTACGCCTATACAGGTACTAGGTATGCAGGTACTCAGCTCGCTGCTTTGCGAATTTAAGCTCAGTCTTTCTACTGGACGCGTTGCCCAAGCGGTAGCTGTAGATGATCGGGCAGGACTGCAAGACGCGATCGCCGCATTAGGGTTCCAGGGTTCGCGCCCAGTCTTAGTGATTGTGGGCGGGGCTGGCAATCTGGAGCCAGACGACTATGCATGCCTAGAGAATTTGTTTGAAGAATCCTTAGCGCCGCTGGCCGAAGAATTGGGCATGGTGGTGGTGGATGGCGGCACCGATATTGGCGTGATGCAGCTAATGGGTCGCGCTCGGGCGAAACTCGGCGCTACATTTCCGCTGGTTGGGGTAATGCCGTTTGAAAAAGCAAGAATTCCCCAGAATCCTAACCCTCGATCAAAAGCGCTAGAGCCGAACCATACCCACTTCATCCTGGTGCCCGGTTCTGAATGGGGCGATGAATCGCCTTGGATTGCGGGTGTGGCTACAGCCTTATCGGGCAAGTCTCCCTCGGCTACTATTCTGCTGAACGGGGGCAACGCGTCTATTGTAGATGTGCGGGCAAGCATTGCAGACGGTCGGCCTGTTGTAGTGATTGCAGGCACAGGTCGGTTGGCCGATGAACTGGCTACGGCGATCCGGCATCCTGAGGGTAGGGTGCGTCCAGAACTCTCGCCCGTCATTGAGACTGGGTTGCGCAGTGTTGGCTTTGCTCTGTTTGACTTATCCAAATCGAAAACGCAGTTTCAAGTTGGACTACGACAACACATGCTCAGCCGTCAGAGTCTAGCCTTAGCCAAAGCTTGAATCCTTACCGTTGGGTGAGGGAAGTCGGAGTTCTTGCAGGGCTTTGACCGTTTAGCGATCGCCCAAAACGTCCCTCAAAACTCACCCATTCCCAAGGTGCTATATTCTCCCGTTGCAAGTAGTACATTGGGGAAGATGCTACAGTTAATAAACCATGCCTAGAGAAGACCTTGATGCGTCTGAAATAGCAACCTCGGATCACAACCGACCTGGCTCTCGCCAGCAGACGAAGCCTTTGAGCGCTGAGGACAAGAGCCGATTCGGGAAATACGCTGCAACGATTGACTCGCTAAAAATTACGGATATTCAGCGCGAATTTTTGATCAACCGCTGGTTTGACCAATTGGACTGGATGAGCAACGAAGCTGCTAAGAACCGTAAGTGGTATGAGGCGCTGCGCTCAATTGTAATTATTGGCAGTGCGTTAGTCCCGGCACTGGTTACCGTTGGCAGTTTGGCACCTACCTTTAGCAACTTTAATGCGCAAAACATGTTGTTTGAGCGCTCTAGCAGTCCTCCGGCCCTACTGTTACCCCCCGAATCCGCGTCGAGAACGCAGCCGCTGGAGCAGATCGCAATCGTTTCGCTGCGATCGCAGCCCTTAGCCATCACACCCGCTAATCCATCCACGGTGGATTTGAGCTTTTTAAACTCACCCTATATGGCGTCGTTTGCCGCCTTTATTGTGAGTCAGGTGGTGGCAATCTGCGCCGCAATCGATCAATTCTTTAAGTATGGCGATCGCTGGCGACACTATAGACGCAGTGTCGAATTGCTCAAGAGCGATGGCTGGCAATTCTTTCAATTGACAGGTCTCTATGCAGCCTATGCCAAAAAAGGTGGGCATGAGGAGGCATTTGCCCTATTTGCCAATCAGGTTGAAAGTATCATTCGCAGCGATGTTGAAGGCTACATTAGCCAGATTGCTGCCCCTAAGCAACTGACCGCTAGATATAGAGACGATGCTGATCCGGTTTGAAGCCCTTCAATTCTAAGTTTCAATCCAGCGTTCATCAACAACCAGCGTTCATTAATAATAAGACTGCAACAACCCCACAGGCGATTTCCGGAGAGGCGATCGCCAATTCTGCATACATTTAAGTAACCCCCATTACGTATTCAATTCAGGGTTGCGTTCTCCCATAACGCACTGCTAATTCTACCTGTTGCACGAGAGCTGACAGCCGTGTTGAATCTCCGCTAGATGGGGCAGTCATGCCGATTAAGACACGCCAAAGGAACCCATTTTCTATGATGACTCGAACCTTGATCACCTACGGATCCCTGCTCGTTTTAGGATTTCCCCTATCCAACTTGCCCCAATCGGCAAACGTCCAGACCATCCTTAATCTGAGCGCGTTTAGCCTGTTGGGCAACCTGTTGTCTCCGACCCAAGCATTTCTGCGCGCCATGCCGTCTCCTAGCCCTTCTCCAGACTGTGACCCGGTCAATAATCCTTCCGATTGTCAGTCGAGCTAAGATTGCAGACTCATTGCGCGCTAGCCTACCAAACTAGTCTACTTTCACTGACTAGCAGGTGGCGATCGGTAAAATTTGTCTTGGCAAAAGCTCCAAATTGTTTGGATCGACCTTGTTTGAGGATTTTTAGAATTATTTGTTTGCCAAGGTCTTGGTAGCTCTCCCAGAGGAGCGGTGGATGAAGTGTCATTTTTCCTCGGAGGGCTGACATCTTTGTGGGTTTCTAAATAGTCTTGTGCCAATCCACAGGCTTGGTTTAGCAGCGTCTCTAACGTCTTACTACTAAAGTCTGTAGGTAGTTCCCATAGCCTCACCGTGGAGTCGATACTGCTCGATGCCAGGGTCAGAAACGACTGGGGGGAGTTGGGGTTGGTGGGGCTAAAGGCAACGCTCGAAACCGTTCTACGATGACCGTTCAGCGTCGTTAAAAGCCTGCCGTTGTTGGATGGCAGCAGCCATCCCGGTTGGTCACTAATTTTCCAAATTTTGATGCTGCGATCGCGGCTGCTAGACGCTAGAAGTTCGCCATCGGGGCTAAACGCTACATTGAGAACGGCGTCCTGATGGGCTTCATCTTGATTGTCTGAGAGGGTTTTGAGCAGCGAACCCTCTAGATTCCACAACTTTACGGTGTTGTCTGCCCCGGCTGAGGCCAGCATAGTGCCATCGGGATTAAACGCAACGCTATTTACGGCGTCATTATGCCCCTGCAATGTGGGCATCAGGGATCCGTCTTGCAAATTCCACAGTCGAATCGCGCCATCGTTTCCAGCCGATGCCAAAATCTGCTTGGTGGGATGGAAGCTGATACTGGTTGCCCCTTTTGGATGCCCAGGCAACGTTCTGATCAAGGAACCATCTACATTCCACAGTTTAACCGTGCCATCTGCTCCTGCCGACGCCAGTATGGGTCGGATGGGGCTAAAGCGAATCGAGTTGATCGATTTGCCTGAGTGCCCGATCCATACCCGAACTGGCATGTGCTCTCGGCCAACTTTAGCTGGCCGGACTCTTGTACTTTGGTTAATTTGCCAGAGTTTGATGCTGCCATCTTCTCCGGTAGAGACTAACAGCGGTTTGCCCGGTTCGGCAGGTTTTTTGGGGTCAAAGCTGAGGCTGAGAATATCGCCTTTATGGGCATTGAAAATGGGATAGAGGAGCGTGTCATCGCGCTTCTGCCAAACGCGGATTGTATCTCTGCCGCCAGACGCCACTAGCTCACCACTTGGATCGAAGCTAACGTCATTGACCACATTATTGTGCGGTAAGCTTCTCAAAACCCGACTGAGTTGCCATAGCCTTACCTGGTGATCTCGACTGCCAGACGCGAGCAAAAACGCTGTATCTGCCTGATTAGGCTGGGGCCGGACGACTTCCAGGTCTAAGACTTCGTCTTCGTGTCCCTCTAGGCTATTGAGCAAGGTGCCATTTTCCTTTGACCAAAGTTTGATCGTGTCATCGGCGCTGGCTGTAATCACGAGTTGGTCGTCGGGGCTAAACAAAACGCGACGGATGGCTCCTTGATGCCCCCGCAGAACGGCTGAGTCGGGTTCGTTAGCCCAAGTGTTGCCGCGTCGTGCCCATAGCCGCACTGTCTCATCATCACTACCCGAAGCGATGACTCGACTGTCATGGCTGAAAACGACTCGACGGACGACTTTCTCATGCCCGGTCAAGGCTCTGATGAAATTACCCTCTCGACTCCATAGATTTACGGTCTGATCAAACCCAGCAGAGGCGATCGCCTGCCCATCGGGGCTAAAACTCACGTCAATCACGGGGGCGGGGGTGCCGTACTTCAACAGCACAGGCTGCTGAAAGTTGTCGGCGGTTGACCATAGTCTGACGATGCCATCAGCACTGGCCGTGACGAGGCGATCGCCAGTCGGACTAAAACTCAGCGCATAGACAGGGCTGCCGTGTGGCAACGTGTGTTTTAGGCTCAGCGTTTGGCTATGTCCGTGGTCAACCGTCCAGAGTTTGACCGTGCCATCTGCCCCAGCGGAGGCCAGAGTTTGCCCACCAGGGCTAAAGCGGATACTAAAGATCCGGGTAGGGCGTGCCGCTGGCGGCTGGGTGGGAGTCGCGACTTGGTAGAGCACATCGGTTTGTTTTCGAGTTGCCAAATCCCAAATTCGGACGGTGCCGTCGTAGCTAGCAGAGGCCAGAGTTTGGTTGTCCGGATTAAAGGCAAGACTAACTACGTCGGCTTGATGCCCAATGAGATCAGCAATCTTTTTACCCTTTGAGTCCCACAGAATCACGCTTTTATCTTCACTGGCCGAAGCCAGAAGCTGCTTGTCGGGGCTAAAGCTAACGCTGTAAACCTTCGCTTGATGCCCTTGAGGGCCGTCCAGCCGATTGTGTTCTTTGAGGCTGTAGATTTCCTGTTGCAAAACGGTGATGGCTCTGGGCTGCAATAGCGGATCTCGCAGTTTGACCCAAGGATGGCGCTGTAGTTCACGTCCGGCATCAATCCCAATGATGAGGGCATCTAATCCTTGCTTTTTTTCTAACGATGAAACTAAAGTGCTGACCTGCTTTTGTTGAGATTCTAAAAACCCTAACGTTAGCGCAATCACCCCAACGGCGAGAGATATCGCTAAGCATAGTCGCCGAACTTCGGCCTTCCGACTAGCTTTGACATATTCTCGCTGAATATCAGTTGGAAACGGTTCTTTAGTCGTACCTTGAATTAAAAGACTCCGCGCTCTCAACCACTCAACTCGATGTAAGAGATAGGCTTCTTGGCGTTTATGAATCTCCCAATCTAAGGCTCGCCGCTGTAAATTGGTATGACTTTTAACATAGGCTAAGTCGGTTTTAATGGCGGTCAGAACTTTGAGGAACTCATCTTCAAAGTTATTGGGTGATTCAAAACTAATCCAGTTTAGCTGGCTCAACGCTATAGGGACTTGGGCGCTGCTAAAATCTTTTTTCAACACCACGCCAATCAATCG